>JACMMN010000100.1 GCA_014379075.1 Pyrinomonadaceae bacterium
ACGTGCCGACGGCGTCGATCTTTCATTTACGCTGTATCTGCCGCCTAATTATAAGGAAGGAACGCGTTTGCCGACGCTCGTTTGGGCGTATCCGCAGGAATTTACCGATTCATCGACGGCAGGACAGGTTGCAGGTTCGACAAACCGGTTTACACAGCTTGGCGGTATTTCGCACTTGTTTTTCCTGCTGCAAGGCTATGCGGTCCTGGATAATACGACAATGCCGATCGTCGGCGATCCGGAAACGGTGAACGACACGTTTATTAAACAGGTAGTCGATTCGGCGCAGGCGGCGATAGATAAAGGCGTGGAAATGGGGGTTGTGGACCGCGAACGGGTCGGCGTCGGCGGGCACAGCTACGGAGCATTCATGACGGCCAATCTTTTGGCCCATTCAGATATGTTCCGTGCCGGAATTGCGCGGAGCGGAGCGTATAACCGGACACTTACGCCATTCGGATTTCAATCCGAAAGACGCACGTTTTGGGAGGCTCCTGATCTCTATTCAAAGGTTTCGCCTTTCTTTTTTGCCAACAAGATCAACGAGCCGATCCTCTTGATGCATGGCGAGGCAGACAATAATCAGGGAACCTATCCGATGCAGTCCGAGCGTCTTTACGCGGCGATCAGCGGCACGGGCGGTACGGCGAGGTTGGTGATGCTTCCGCTTGAGTCACACGGCTATTCGGCCAAGGAGTCCGTAGAACATACTTTATTTGAAATGATCCAATGGTTTGAAAAACATGTGAAAAATGTAAAGCCGCGGGATAGTAAGCAGGTGGCGGATAAATAGATCAGTCCATTCACGAGCGTTCTCAAAACAAAGTAAGAGTACGCTCAATAACTGTCGCGTTTTTTGCCATGTAGAATTTCACCGTGCTTCATGCCGATCGACCGGATGCCGTAAATCGAGCTTTAAAAAATCGGTATTTGCGATGTGTATATCGCGGTCGAAAACTTCGCAGCGGGCCTTGCCGGTCTGTTTTGCACCGTACATCGCCGTGTCTGCATCTCGGAGAAAATCTTCAGCTTCTCTGGAAATATCGTCCGAAACGATAATGCCGATGCTCGCGGATGTGAAAACCTCGTAATGGCCGAATATAAATGGTGCGGCGAGCTTTTTTTGCAAACGAGCAGCTACCATTGTGGCGTCTTCCGGGCCGGTTATATTATTTAATAAAACAGTGAACTCATCGCCGCCTAGCCGCGCCGCGCTATCGAGCGGACGAATGCACGAATTTATGCGCTTTGCGATCCCGACCAGCAATTTATCGCCGATGTTATGACCGAGGCTGTCGTTCACGACCTTAAACCGATCGAGGTCGAGGAATAACACACCGAATTTATAATCGGGATCGATCTTAGACCGCATGACGGCCGCTTCGAGATGCTCCATAAATTCGGTGCGGTTAGGCATGTTGGTCAAGGCATCGTGCCGGGCGTTGTGCCGGAGTTGGTCTTCGGCGAGACGGCGGGATGTTATATCTCGGCCGATTCCCTGGACGCCGACCGGCTTCTCATTCTGGTACACGAGCCTGGTACTGAGTTCGAGCATTACCCGCCGGCCATCCTTCGAAATAATTTCAAGCTCGTAAGACGCTAGCCGCTCGCCGTCAAGTTTTCGCCGGGTGAGCTCACGAGCGAATTCCAAATATTCGGGTGCGACTACCTCTGAGATCTCCATATTCATGGCTTCGCCGCGAGTGTAGCCGGTAATTCGTTCGCCCGCCCGATTGAGAGAGGTGAAAACGCCTTTTAGATCGTGGGTGTATATCAGATCGTTCGCATTCTCAAACAAATCCCGATATTGCTGTTCACTGGTTTTCAAGGCTTCCTCGGCCTTCTTTCTTTCCGTGATGTCCCGCGCTATTCCCTGAACCGCTATCGGCTTGCCGTCCTGAAAGATTGGGCAACTGTTTATCTCTACCGTTACACGTTTCCCACCTTTTGCAATGCAGTCCATTTCATAGCTGGTTTGTCTGCCGTCGTGCACTTTCTTTGCAAGCTTGAGCTGGGCTAGCGTCAGATGCTCGGGCGCCGCGAGCTGACGCATATTCATCGACAAAGCTTCTTCACGGCCGTATCCGAAGACGCGTTCGGCGGCGCGATTGATCGAGAGGTAATTTCCGTCCAAATCATGGACGTAGATGATGTCATTCGCATTTTCAAACAGATTCCGATAACGCTCCTCGCTTATTGAAACGGCTTGCTCGGCGATTTTGCGGTCGGTAATATCGATTATCACGCCCTCACGGCAGACCACATTGCCCGCGTCGTCACGAATCAGGCAGCCAACATCCCGAACCCAGTGTGTCAGGCCCATGGCATCGACAATACGGTATTCATAATCAACATCCTCACCGGACAGGGTCGAGGCTGTGGTCTTCTTGAATACGCGCTCAACATCGTCCGGATGTATTACACGGAGCCAAATTCCCGGATCCATTTTCCAGTCTTCAAGCGGATATCCAAATTTCTCGAACGCGGGACTGACATAGAGAGGTGAATACGGCGGGGCAGGTTCGACGGCGTAAAATAGAACCGGCAGGTTTTCGATAAAACTTTTATACTGGCCGTCGGCGTCGCTTGCCCTAACGGGCGATGATTTAGGATCAGCTGCAGACCCGAATTGATTTCGCGATTCCGGCCAGCAGATTGATTTTGACTTACGTCTCCTGATCACCATATAAGATCTTGCTTGGGCACGAGAAAGTGACAGATTCTGTCACACAGATATTGACCTAAAATGTTAAATCCGCATTAATTTTCGGCCAGTTGATATCGCGGAAGAAGCGGAAGTATTTAACTCTGTTGCGTTTACCGCCAGACACGGTAAAATGGGACAATTTCAATAGTGCAATCTCCGTACCAATAGGTAGAATATCCAACGGCACTGTTACGGTCTCGCCAATTTTTTGAAAAGACGCTAAACTGAAACGAAAAATTCACCCAATTAATCTTTATGAAAAAAATTGTAGTTGCCTCGATTCTCACTCCTCTCTTTATATCTTTGATCACCGTCATCTCGGCACAGACTATACCGAAGGACGCCGACCCGAAATTGTGGGCGCAGGCATTGAAGATCCATAAAAAAGCAATCATCGTCGACGGCCACAACGATATTACGTCACCGATGGTTGACGAAGATTTTGACCTCGCGACAAACTCGGTCGGCAAATGGCACAAGGACGGCGATCCGTTTCACACCGATCTGGGCCGTCTCAAGGCGAGCGGCATTACCGGTGAGTTTT
This sequence comes from Pyrinomonadaceae bacterium, assembly GCA_014379075.1. Lineage (GTDB taxonomy): Bacteria > Acidobacteriota > Blastocatellia > Pyrinomonadales > Pyrinomonadaceae > OLB17. The sequence goes on from JACMMN010000100.1 coordinate 3,252, forward strand.
TTTCGATCTACGTTTCTGGGAGCAGTCTGAAAACGGGCGGAGCTATGCGGCGGGCGATGGATATGATCGATGCAACGAACCGGGAAGTGGAAAAGCATCCAGGTCAATTAATGTCGTGCACAACGGCTACCGAGATCCGGCGGGCAAAAAAACAGAATAGGATCTGTGCCCTGATGGGTATCGAAGGCGGTTATGTAATCGAAAATTCGCTGTACGCATTACGCAATTTTTATCGCCTCGGTATTAGGTATATGACTTTAACGCACAATGTCTCGCACGATTGGGCGGACGCGCATCGCGGAGAAGTTAAAAATAACGGCTTGTCCGATTTCGGCAAAGAAGTCGTTCGCGAAATGAACCGCCTTGGAATGCTCGTAGATATTTCGCACGTTTCGGAGAAGGTTATGAACGATGTGCTTGATGTCACAACAGCTCCGATCATCGCATCGCATTCCGGTGCCCGCGGTGTTAATGACCATACGCGAAACGTTTCCGACCCGGTGCTAAAGCGCGTTGCTCAAAATGGCGGAGTGATGATGATTAATTTTTACCCTTCGTTCCTCGATGCCAGAACGAACAAGGAAGAAAATGAAAGGGCGACCCGTCTAAAACCGCAGATCGACGCTCTCCGCGAGCAATTTAAGAACGATACGCAAGGGTTCAACGAAGCCGAGCGAAACCTGCTTGCCGCCAACCCTATCTACATAGCCGACTACACAAGGATCGTCGATCACATCGATCACATGAAAAAAGTTGCCGGGATCGATATCGTTGGGATCGGTTCCGACTACGATGGCGTGCCATTTCTGCCAGCTGGAATGAACGGCGCAGAGGACCTCGTTCTGGTGACATACGAAATGCTGAAACGCGGATACAACGAAACTGAGATCAGGAAAGTGTTGGGTGAAAATTTTTTGCGGGCGTTTGCGAAGGCGGAACAGGTTGGGAACATCGGTTCGCGAAAGATAAGCGGCGAAGGAAGCCTGAAGAAGATCAAATAAAAATGCTCATTTGAGATCGTCGGCAATTATGCGTCATAAGATCTTTAGCTCTCAATATTTGAGGGTTTTATTACTTCTTTTCTTGCTGTGCCTGGTCTGTTCGGCCGTCAAAGCCGAAACTCCGGCTGCGGCCTTGTTTACGTACGCCGAATTAACCACTCTCTACGACCAGGATAATCTTTCCCGGCCGATCGAAGAGAAATTAAATCTTTTGCTGACAACGCCTTTTGTAGATAATTCGCGACGGCCGACGGAGGCTTTGCAGTTTTCACGGTCCGCCAAACTTGGTGAATTTTTACGAGTTGCGTTTTGGAATATAAATCGGGGCCTAAAGTATGAGGCGATCGAGGCCGCATTCAGCAGCAATGAACGCTTCGAAGCGATGCTGGACAGCGAGAAGTTTCCACACGGAAGCGAAAAACGCAGCCAAATTCTGGAACAGGCTTCGGCTCTACGGATAGCGGATGTAATCATCCTCACAGAGGTTGATTGGGGAATAAAGCGCTCGGAATATCGGAACATCGCCGCCGAATTGGCGAAACATTTAGGGATGAATTATGCCTTCGGCGTGCAGTTCGTAGAGTTGAGTCCAATTCATCTTAGCCGCGAATTAAAGAAAAAAAATCGCGTTGACGACGAGCTCGATACGATAATTAGCGTTGATACCGAGCTTTATAAAGGCTTGCACGGCATTGCTATTCTCAGCCGGTTTCCGCTCGAAAATGTGCGGCTGGTACCGTTCGTGCATCAGCCTTATGATTGGTATAAAAGCGAGAAAAAAGGTGCCAGCCTGTTGGAAAAAGGGAAAAGGGAATTTACCGGCAGACTTTTTTTGGAAGAGACTTTGCGCGAAGTCCGGCGCGGCGGGCGCACGACCCTGCTTGCCGATATCGTGGACGCACGGATTCCCGACGGCCGCGTAACCATCGCCGCTACGCACCTGGAAAATCGTACGAAATCTGCCAATCGCGTCAGACAGCTTGAAGAGCTGCTCGAAACAATAAAAGACGTATCCCATCCGGTTGTTATGGGCGGTGATATGAACACTTCGTCGGAAGATCTGACGCCGACTTCGCTCCGGCGCGAATTGATAAAGCGGTTTGGCAATCCGGCTTTTTGGATTAAAAAGGGCGTCCAATTGGCGCTCGGCTTCGGCGTTGTAGAAGATTTTGCGATGGCCAGTTTTAGCTTCGGACGAAAATATGCCGACCCGACCGTTCGCCATATTCCGTTTTTATCGCCAAACGCAGCAGGGAAATTTTTTTCGAGGATAGAGAAATTTCGCTTCGCCGATGGCGGTGCATTCGATTTTCGCGGCGACCCGACGAGGTCGGCGAACGAAAAAGGCAAGAAATTGGCTAATTCAAACGAGCGCGGACAGAAAGGTTTTATTACGACCTATCAGGTTAAACGCCCTGTCTTTATTGTCGGCAAGTCTAAACTCGATTGGATATTCGTCAAACCGCCAAACTTGAAAAATCCCAATAACAGTGATAGATCGTATCGGTTTGCTCCGCATTTCGGGCGCACACTCGTCTCCATAAACGAAGCGGTCGAGGAGGACCGCATTTCCGACCATCGCCCAATGATCGTTGATCTGCCGCTGGATGAACCTCCATTGGACAGGTAATAGAAAGCGTCTGCCATGCCGCTTTTCCACAACAAAAGCAAAAGAAGATCGCGAAACGCTTCAGCCTATTAGAACAAAAATAATCAGTAGAATCCGGAATTATTCATTCATTTTGTTTTGTGCCGAATCCTCCACATAAACAAGAGCGAAATAGACCGCTTATTCCGCTCTTACTAAGGTGCGGGCTTCGGCACTATTCATCATCTTCATGTGCCCGTACCCTGCCCGATGCAACGGCTTCGTCCACTACTTTTTTTAGCAGATTTCCAGGCAGCGGATCGTAGTGAGAAAACTGCATGTGATAGCTGCCGCGAGCCTGTGTCACTGAATTAAGTTTTGATTGATAATCGAGCATTTCCGAGAGCGGGACTTTCGCTTTTATTACCTGCTGTTTGCCGCGGACTTCCATGCCGGAGACGCGGCCGCGGCGGGAGTTCAGGTCGCCCATGATGTCGCCGGCGACTTCCTGCGGGGTGAAGACCTCGACGTCCATGACCGGTTCGAGCAGTGTCGGCTTGACCTTTTCCATGGCGGCGCGGAAGGCTTTGCGGCCGGCGGCGCGGAATGAATGCTCGTCCGAATCGACCTGGTGAAAGCTGCCGTCGATCAGCGTGACCTTGAAATCGACAAGCGGATAACCGGCGACGGCTCCGCTTTGCGCGGCTTCGACGATGCCTTTTTCGATGGCCGGGCGGAAATTAGCCGGAACCGATCCGCCGAAGATCTTGTCAACCCAGACAAAGCCTTCGCCGCGTTCGAGCGGTTCGAAGATTACTTTGCAATCGCCGAACTGGCCGCGTCCGCCGGATTGTTTTTTGTGCCGGCCCTGAACTTCGGCCGGCATCGTGATCGTTTCTTTATAAGGAACCTTCGGCGGATGAAGCGCCACTTCGACGTGATAGCGGTTCATCAATTTCGCGACGACCGTTTCGATGTGAAGTTGGCCGGAGCCGGAAAGAATGAATTCCTTGGTCTGCGGATCGCGGTCGAAATGGAGGCTCGGGTCTTCTTCCAAAATTTTATGCAGAGCGCCGGAAATTTTGTCCTCGTCAGCACGCGATTTCGGTTCGATGGCGAACGCGATGGCGGCTTCCGGATATTCGACCGGCGGATAAACGATCGGTTTTGCCTTGTCGCTGAGCGTGTCGCCGGTCTGCGTTTCCTTTAATTTGACTACGGCTATGATGTCGCCGGTCGCTGCTTCGGGGACTTTATCGAGCGTTTTGCCTTGAATTACGTGCAAAGTTCCGAGGCGTTCGGGCATGTCGCGGGACGTATTTTGCACAGTCGCGTCCGAAGAGATCTTTCCGGAAACAACCTTCATTACATTGATGCGGCCGGCGAACGGGTCGGCGATGGTGCGGAAAACGTAGGCCGAAAAAGGCTCGTCGTTGCTGTATTTGCGGTTGATGCGGTCGCCGGTCAGTTCGGGATTAGTGAAGCCGTGTTCTGATTCGTGCGTCGCCGGGTTCGGGGCGAATTCGACGATGTGGTCGAGCAGGATCGACAGGCCCGCCATCGTGATCGCCGACACGGCGTAAACCGGACAGAGCTTGCTGTTGGCGATGGCGCGGGCGAGATTCGGGACGATGTCTTCTTCGGGCAAGGTGCCGTTCTCGAAATATTTCTCCATCAGGGCATCGTCGGATTCGGCGACGAGCTCGATCAATCTTTCGCGGGTCGAATCGAGCAGAGCTTTGCCTTCGCTGGGAATGGCGATGCCGGTCGCCTTGCCGTTCTCGTCAAATTCATAGGCCTTTTGATGGACGACATCGACCACACCGCGAAAGTTTGCTTCGTTTCCGATCGGCAGCGTAAAAGGAACGATCGAGCGGGCGAATGAATTCGCGGCGGTATCGAGTGCGTGGCCAAAATCGGCGTGTTCCTTTTCCAGTTTATTGATGACCATGAAACGCGGGAGCATAAATTCGTTCGCATACTGCCACGTTTTTTCGGTCTGCACCTCGATCCCGTGCACGCCGTCCACTACGACAAGGGCGCAGTCCGCAACGCGCAACGCCGGCCTAGCGTGCGAAACGAAGGCCGCGTAGCCGGGCGTGTCGATGAAATTAAACTTGGTGTCCTTGTATTCGAGATGGGCGAAATTGTTATTGAGCGAGACTTTTCGTTCGATAGAATCTTCGTCGTGGTCGGTAACGGTCGTGCCTTCATCGACCTTTCCCCAGCGGTGAGTCGAACCGGCAAGCTGCAAAAGAGATGCGACTAGCTGCGTTTTACCCGCGTCGCCGTGTCCAATGACAGCCAGATTTCTGATGTTTTCTGTCGTGAATGCTTTCATTTTCGGCAAGATCTCCTTCTCTTCAAGAGTTTCAAAAATTGCAGGCGTGGCTTTCAGAGCCGAAGATTCCAGGCCGACATCGAAATGGAAACCTCAAACCTGAACTGATAATGTTAATTAAAGGTTAATTTAAACGAGTATAAGTAAAAGGGCAAGAAAAATGTCTCGTCAGAAGTTATGAGTTGGAGTTAGAAGCTGGAGTCAGAGGCTTTTCTGCCTTCCAACTTCCACCAACATATTGTATTATTTGGGCGAGTTCGAAATAATACGAGTAGGCTGATCATCCAGCCACAACGCAAAAAATTGGTTCGGGAAACGTCTTTCAAAGGTTAGCGCATCGAATGCGCAGAGGTTTTGTTCGCTCGATGGGAGGACAGATCTTGCACGTATCCAAAGAGGAAGAAAATGAAAAAGATATTGGGATCAAACAAGAGCTTTTTGGCATGGGCTGTGACCTTTGCGATCTTAATGAGCGGCGTTCCGGCGACTGCGCAGGATCTTGTCCCGGTGAGCGATATTACCGGCGGGTCGAGCGTGTTCATTTTTCGCAATAGTGCTAAAGCGGCGCCGCGGAGATTCGTTTCCAAGGTAAAACAAGGACGCACGAAGACACAGCGCCTGGAATCCGCCAGAAAGGTCAGCAAACAGTATGTAGCTCTGGCAAAAGTGGCCCCGCGCCGTACCCGAACAGCGACTATCGATCCCTACGATCCGCGCTTGAAGAAGATCCCGTCGATGCCCGCGGAAGAAGGGGCGACTCTTTTTGCCGGTGTCGGGGAATATTACATGGATCGCGACGATTACAATAGAGCGATCGATTTCTTTCGGGAAGCCTCTACCATGGATAAGAAAAATACCCGGGCGTCTTTAGGACTAAGCGAAGCCCTGGCTTTGAAGGGCAATGAGCTTCTGGTCAGTGACAACGTGGATTTTGCCAAAGCGATTTTTGAAGACGCTTTGAAATACAATCCAAAGAATGCCCCCGCATTTTTCGGCTTGGGGGAACTTTATTCCGGTAAAAACCAGGAATCCGAGGCTGTCAAGAATTACGAATTAGCTCTGGCGAACGACAGCGCGCTAACAGAGATCTATGTTCCGCTCGGCGTTTTGTATTACCAGCAGGGTGAGATCGCCAAAGCAGATACATTGCTGACAAAGGCATTGGCGGTTTCACCGGATGATGCCCAAACCCAATATTTTCTCGGCCTTATTCGATATACGCAGAATCGGAATCAGGACGCATTGACCGCTTTTACGAAGGCTAAATCGGCCGATCCGAAGTATGCTGAAGCTTTCTATCAGTCGGGCGAGACTTTAACGCGGTTGAATAACAGCCGCGATGCGGTAGCGGATTACAAACAGGCGACAATCCTGAAGCCGGCCTACTTCGAGGCATGGCTCGGCCTGGGTTCGGCGAACTATGAACTTGGAAACTATGCGGAAGCGCTCATAGCTTACAAGGAAGCGGTCCGTTTGAAGAATAATAATGCGGAAGCCTTTGAGAATCTTGCGGACGCGAATCGGCAGCTGAATAACTATAACGACGCGGAATCTGCGTATAATCTGGCCAATATTTTTATTGTAAAAAACGCTGATTACAACAAGCAGGACGCCGCCGATATTTACAGCAAGGCCGCATTTATGATCGCGAAACAGTGCGAGATCGATAAACGGCGCGGAGCACCCTGCCGTTGGGAAACGGCGATTTCGCATCTCGAAAAAGCGACGGTCCTAAGCCAGAACAGCGTTGACTATGCAAATCTGGGCTGGGCGTATTATAACTGGGCGAGGCAAGACATCGACCGGAAATATAACGATGCGGCTAAACCCAAGCTTTTGAAGGCGAAGGAAAACCTGCAAAAAGCTGCAGCTTCGAATCCTAAGTTTATCGAAGGGCCGCTCCTCAATCTCGGGATGGCGCTGACCGATATGGGCGATTACGCCGGTGCGGTCGAGGCCTTGACACGCGTTGTTCAGAAAGAGCCGAAGTGGGCGTTCGCCCTCAACGAACTGGGACTCGCTTACCGCAAACAGAATAAATTGAAGGAAGCAGCGGAACAATTCAAAAAAGCGGTCGGCAAAGACGAGAAATTCGCGGCGGCTTACTATAACTGGGGCGAAGCGGAATTTCGTAACGGCAACGTCGGTGAAACGAAGAAGGCTTACCAAAAGCTGAAGAAAATGGGTCAGGCGACTCTGGCGCAGCGGCTCGATCTCGAAACTGGCGGTGCGGTCAGCAAGTAGTGTTGGAGGCAACGTGGGCGAGATCGATCTCGACGGAATGTCGCGGGAGCAGCTCGTCGCAGAGGTGAAAAAGCTGCGGCAGGGAATTCGCGAACACCGCGACAGTACGCTCCATAAATTATGCTGGCACCATCCGGCATTGTGGTCGCTGTTGCCGGAGCGCTCCGATCCGCTTCCCGTCGTGCCTGATTGGCCACAATTTTTTCGAGGCTGCATAAAATACCGCCAATCACTCGACGATCAGATTCCCGAAGCACCGAGAACCGACGATCCGTTTCCCGGATGAATCGAGCGTACAATCTGCAAAAAGTAGTAGATCTATATTGAATTCGACTAAAACCATCGATGTCCGGACAGGTGTGAGCCTGGCGGAATTTACAACGCTGAACATCGGCGGTCCGGCGCGTTTTTTTGTAAGGGCGGAGAACGAGAGCCAAGTTAGCGAGGCGGTTGCCTTTGCAAGCGCTAAGGAACTCGACTTGTTTGTTCTGGGCGGCGGCAGCAACATTTTAGTGTCGGATGCCGGATTCAGCGGATTGGTTTTACAAATCGCCTTAAAGGGTGTCATTTCAGAGCCGGCAGCTGGTGGTGCAAGGCTGCCATCGGAACCGCCGGTTAGCATCGACGTCCGTCATCAGCCATCGGCTTCCGCAGACGGTTCTGACCGGGACAACATATCCCTGAGCGTTCAGGCGGGGGAAGAATGGGATGAGTTTGTCGCTTATTGTGTCGATCATGATCTCGCGGGAATAGAATGCTTAAGCGGTATTCCAGGGTTAATCGGCGGAACGCCGGTGCAGAATGTGGGAGCATACGGTCAGGAAGTTTCGGAAACGATCGTGTCGGTTAGATGTTTGGACCGCATCACGGGCGATTTAGCCGAACTAACAAACTCCGATTGCGGCTTTGGCTACCGGACCAGTATTTTTAATTCCACAATGCGCGAACGGTATATAGTGCTCTCCGTAACATATCGGCTGCAACTCGGCGGCGAGCCGAAGATAGTTTATAAGGATGTTCGGGAATACCTGGAGAACGTGTCTGCAGGAGCGGGTTCCGTGGTTACGCTGCGACAAACGCGCGACGCGGTTTTACAGATCCGGCGGGCGAAATCGATGGTAATTCACCGGAACGATCCGAATTCCCGAAGTGCCGGATCGTTCTTCAAGAACCCGATCGTAAATAAAGAAAAGGTCGCTGATATTAGTTTAAAAATGAACACCGCGACCGTCCCACATTTTATAGTCGATGAAAATCTCGTAAAAATTCCCGCGGCGTGGCTAATGGAAAGCTCCGGTTATAAAAAGGGGTACACGACAGGCAATGTCGGCCTTTCGACAAACCACACCTTGGCGATCATAAATCGCGGGAACGCATCAGCACTGGAACTTGTGGGCTTTATGACCGAGATACAGTCGAAAGTAGAAACCGATTTCGGTATCGACCTAAAGCCTGAGCCTGTCTTCGTCGGCTTCGATTGATCGCATTGACTGACCGCGCTTAATCGGCTTACCTGCTCATTTAGGTAGATACCAACAAAGTCCAAACCTTGTAACGTTTTGATTCAAAGCATGATTGTCGAGTTGCGCTTTTGATGGAAAGCGCATACCCGCCCATTAAAATGCTGGATCCAGAGGGGAGAAAATTCTATTGACAATGGTTAAATTTTCGTGGCCAAGATATTTTGTTTGCCGCTGCTGTTTGGTTTTTAGCGACTTTCGAAGGCTCAAATGTGACCGAAATGTACGAACCGGACAAGATTATCGCCGTTTGGAATATTGTTTTACCTAAAGGTTAGTCTTATTAAAATTCAGTGTTTAAGAGACATATTTGTGATTAGTCGAAACCTCGTATTTAGTGAGATTTACAATTTGCAGCAAAGGGGGCATAGCGTTTATTCCGAATGCAAGGACAATAAACTTAACTGTCGTTTTCGAGCGGCAGTTTTTTCTTTGGAAATCGACAAATTTTAGTGCAAAATTTCTTAAACTCTTCGTTCATTTAGAGTATAATTGTTATCGTTTCCCTCTTAGCGATCAAACCAGTTTAGTGAGGTAGTCATGTCCCGTAAAAATCACATCGCCAAATCTATTTTTGCTTCTCTGTTGCTTTTTTCGATGAGCTTCCAGAGTGTTCCTGTTTATGCTAACGACCTGGTCGGCAGCGACGATCTCGCCGGAGGTGCAAGCGTTTTTGTATTCCGCGAATCACGTAAGAAGCCGCAGGAGCGGGCCGGTGGAAGTGTCAGCGGCGGTGGCGGTGGCGGCAGGGTTCGGTCCTATCGCGATAAGGTAAATGCCCAGATCGCCGCCTCCCGGAAGAAGAAGGCCGCAACCGCTAAGGCAAAACAGGCGCAGCTTGCCGCAGCCCGTAGAAAAGAACGGGTTGCAAAACTAAAGCTTTCCAATACGTTTGCCGCGAAAGGCGAAGATCTGATGGAAAAAGGCGATGCCGCGGGTGCGATGACTGCGTTCAGGGAATCGATAAAGCTGAATGCAAAAAATACTGATGCCATATCAGGATTGAGCGATGCTTTAACGGCAAAGGGAATTGAGATTTCAGGTGCAGATTATAACGAAGCTGCCGTCGGATATTTTACCGAAGCGGTCAAGCTCAACCCTCGTAATGAAATAGCTTACGCCAAGCTGGGCGAGATCCATGATGCCAGGGATCGTAACGAACTTGCACTTACGAACTATGAGAAGGCTTTGGCAATCGACCCCGCATTGTCGGCGCTTTATATGCCGATCGGGCTTGCCTACGTTCAGGCGGGCGATGTCGCGAAAGCCGATATTTATCTGACCAAAGCCGAAACTGCTGGAGCCGACGGAGCAGAAGCAAGGTTTGCCCGCGGCGTGCTTTTGTACAAGCAGAACAAGAATGCCGAGGCATTGGCCGTTTTCGATAAGATCGCCGCCGCCGAACCTCAGAGCTCCGCTGCCCAGTATCAGCGTGCGGTGATCCTGGATCGTCTTGGCCAAAACGGCCAGTCGGTCGATGCGTATAAGAAAACTCTCCAGATCGATCCGAATTATTCGATGGCGTGGTTCGATATGGGGGTGATTCATTACAATAAAGGGGAATACAATGAAGCCGTGAATGCCTATCAACAGGTGTTGAAGACGGACAACGCTAACTACAAAGCTCACAAAAATCTCGCCAGTACATTCAGGCAGTTGGAACGCTACCCCGAAGCAAATGCTTCATACAAACTTGCGGAACCGGGATACAAAAATGACCCTGATCTTTACAGCGAATGGGGATTCTGTCTGGGTAAAACGGCCGAGTGGGACAAGTCCGTCGCTAAACTCGAGACCGCCCGGACTATCAGCCCGACGGCGGTTGACGACACAAATGTCGGTTGGGGCTATTACAACTCGGCACAGGCCGATAAGCAGGCAAAGAACGACGCTGCGGCAAAAGCGAAACTCGAAAAGAGCAAAATGTCGCTGCAAAGCGCCGTTCAAAAGGACCCGAATCTCGACGCGGCCCATCTCAATCTCGGTTCGACCTATAACGGGCTCGGTGAGCACGACAGTGCGGTGAAGTCGCTTGATCAGGCCAACAAACTGCATGGCGACTGGGCTATAGCGATCAACCAACTCGGCCTTGCGTACCGGGGACTTAATAATCTGACCGCGGCGCTCCAGCAATTCAATCGCGTCGTCAGTCTTGACGGCAACAGCGTCAACGGCCTTTTCAATCTAGGCTCGACGCAATATGCAAGCGGTGACAAAAAGGGCGCGAAGAAGACGCAGGATAAGCTCAAAAAGGTCAATCCCGATCTGGCTAATCAGCTCGGCAACATAATCGCGGGCAAATTGATCGAGGCTGGTACGAATGAGCTAAAGAAGAAAGTGAAGATACCGGGAATCCCTTTCTAGGAAATGCGGTAAATTAAAGCAAAAGCGTGGTTATAAAGACCACGCTTTTTTTGTATAATCAAAAGTTTACGTATGCCCAAGAGAACAGATATTCACAAAATTCTCATTATCGGATCGGGTCCGATAGTTATTGGACAGGCGTGCGAATTCGATTATTCGGGAACGCAGGCCTGCCGCTCGCTGAAGGAGGAAGGTTTTAAGGTAGTACTTGTCAATTCGAATCCGGCGACGATCATGACCGACCCTGAGATCGCCGACCGCACATACATCGAACCGCTGACGCTTGAAACGCTGACCGCGATCATCGAAAAAGAACGGCCCGACGCATTGCTTCCTACGGTCGGCGGGCAGACGGGATTGAATTTATCGGTCGAGCTTTACGAGAAGGGCGTTCTCGATAAATTCGGCGTAATTTTGATCGGTGCCAATATCGACGCGATAAAAGTGGGCGAAGACCGCGAACTTTTCAAGGCGGCGATGGACGAGATCGGTATCGAATCGGCGAAGGGCGGTTTCGCTCACACTTGGGAAGAAGCGGAAAAAATCGTTGAAGGAATCGGTTATCCGGCGATCATCAGGCCGAGTTTTACATTGGGCGGAACGGGCGGCGGTACGGCTTATAATCCCGAAGAATTCGAAGAGATCGCTAAAAACGGGCTGGCCGCCTCACCGAATTCACAGATATTGATCGAAGAATCGATACTCGGCTGGAAGGAATACGAGCTCGAGGTGATGCGCGATTTGAACGATAACGTCGTCATTATTTGTTCAATCGAAAATTTCGACCCGATGGGCGTTCACACCGGCGATTCGATCACGGTCGCCCCGGCCCAAACACTTTCTGATGTCGAATATCAACGCTTACGTGATATGTCGATAAAATGTATTCGCAAGGTCGGCGTCGAAACGGGCGGATCAAATATTCAATTTGCCGTAAACCCGGAAAACGGCGACGTGCGCATTATCGAAATGAATCCGCGTGTGTCGCGTTCGTCGGCACTGGCATCGAAAGCGACGGGATTTCCGATTGCCAAAATCGCGGCGAAACTAGCGGTCGGGTACACTTTGGACGAAATTCCGAACGACATCACTAAGAAAACTCCGGCCTCGTTCGAGCCGACAATAGATTACGTCGTGACGAAGATCCCGAAATGGGCGTTCGAGAAATTTCCCGGTGCTGAAGACGTGCTTGGAACCCAGATGAAATCGGTCGGCGAGGTAATGGCGATCGGGCGGACGTTTAAGGAGAGTTTGTTCAAAGGTCTGCGCTCATTGGAAGCGGTTAAACCATTACGATTAGTCGATGTTCCCGACAATGAACTGCAGCGAAAGCTTGCACGGCCTAATTCGCAGCGGTTTTCTTATGTAACTTATGCTTTGCAGAACGGCTACTCGATCGAGGAAGTTCGTAGGTTGACGAGGATCGATCCCTGGTTTTTGGAACAGTTGCAGGAAGTGATGAAGCTGCAGGAGCAGATTGATTCGAAGAATTTGAGCGAGATTTCGGATGATGTGATGCGGCTGTCGAAGGAGTTTGGATTGTCTGATAGGCGGCTGTCGTTTTTAACTGGGACGAGCGAGCTTGAGGTTCGTGCACAACGCAAAAATGCAGGAATCGTACCTG
>JACMMN010000101.1 GCA_014379075.1 Pyrinomonadaceae bacterium
ATCATTGTTAGCGGCCGACCGCTTTCGGGTTTGGTCGACGACATCTGCGGCAATGTTATTCGCAAACCGCCGATCCCGGATCCGCCGGATTGGTGGGACGAAGACTTCGGTGCGGCCGCTCTGTTCGCGATGGCGGCCCAGTTCAGAGGCGCGTCAAAGCTGACACCATATGAAGACCTCCGAAAGGGTTTCGCCGACGCAAGCGAAAAATTGACCAGCGAAGGTTTAGCCAGGATCGGCTGATCCTGGCTGACGTAACAAGCGGCGCCCGCTTCGCCGGCCGACGACGGAGCGGGCCACAAATAATATCTGGAAGGAGGAAAACCAAATGGCTAAGATCGAAGAAGATGACTCAGGTGAAAGTATTATAAATATCGATGAAAAGGTAGGCGTAAACGGCATAAATGCCCTAAATGACGTCATGGCCATTCAGGCAATGCTGAAATATCTGACACAGTTTACGAAGAAGTGGTGCACGGTAGAATTGCCGGAGCCAAACGGCACTATGGACAAGAACACGCAGAGGGCGATCTTCGACTATCAGCAATATGTTCGAACGAACCCGAACCAGGCGCCATATTTCTGGATCGCAAAAGACGGCTCGGTATCCGCCTTCAGGCCTGGTATGGAGCTGTTGCGGAAACAGAAATTGACGATCATTTCCATGAACGACGACTGCGGCATGTTGGCGGCCAGTTTGCGCGACGGAACAGACCACATCGACGCAATTTGCATGCGCTGGCCGTTCACGGTCGGTGTCGCACTGGGCCGTTTCAACCCGCTGTTTCTATAGCCGGCGTCGATCTTCGGAAAACGCGAGATCATGATAAAAAAAGCTTCGCTCGCGTTTCCGGCATGACCGGCACAAGCAGTATTTTCTGCGATGATTGCTCGAATCGAGTCCATTTGAGCATTCCATTTCTCCGCACGGCTTTGGCAGTCGGAAAACTATTGCCGCGTCAGCTCCGCTTATTTTCGAAGCTAAGGAGTCTTCAGCTCGAACCATGACCGATCGATGCAATTTTCACCTTTACTCAAAATTCATCCGCTTCATCAGTTCGATAAAACGCGGGTCATTTCTAAGTTCATTCCAGCGTGTATCGATCTTCATGAACATAAGCTGGACCTCACGCTGTTCGAACGATTTTTCGAGATAGTTCAATGCTTCATCCTTTTCACCCAGACCGTTATGCACAACGGCAAAATTATAGGCCGGAACATATTGGTTTGCCGCCATAGAGCTCAGTTCCGCGAGGATTTCTATTGCCTGATCTCGATTTCCCGATTTTGCCTGGGCGTATCCCAATTGCGTCACCGGCTCGGTGCTGCCGCCCGACATTTTTTTAGCTTTATTCAATACGGCAATTGCTTCCGGATAGCGTTGCTGACGGATGTAGATGCGGCCCAACATATTATGCGCGATCCAGAAATTGGGGTCGATCTCCAGCAATTTGTTGACAATGGCGAAAGCTTCGTCGTCGCGGCCGGCGTAAAATAACATCTGGCCGTAAAGTGCGGAGGTGAGCGAGGCAATCGGATCGAGTTCCCTGGCACGCTTTATTTCGGCAATTGCCTCGTCGTGCCGGGCTTGATTGGACAGAAAATGAGCGTATGCCCGATGAGCTTCGGAATTGTTCGGGCTGAGGTCGATTGCTAGTTTCAGCTCTCGTTCCGCCGTGGCCCAATCCCATTCATACGAAAACGCGACCCATCCGAGAGTAACATGAGCTTCGGCTAAGAGCGGGTCTATTTCCAAAGCCCTCAGCGATGCCGCTTTCGCCTGCGGGAACCCCTCTTTTGAAGACGCCCCATAAGCAATCGGCAGTGTACGGTATGCATCCGCCATTCCCGCGTGAGCCAGAGCGTACTGCGGATCTGCCTCGATGGCCTGCCGGTAAAAATCGATAGATTTACGGATCTCGGGCCCGGTTACTTTCAAATAATGAAAGCGTCCGCGCAAGTAAAGTTCATAAGCCCTGGGATCATTGGTATAACGCTTTTCCAGTCGCGTTTTTTCTTCGCCATTCAAACGCAGGGTTAGTGCCGATTCGACCCTTTTGGCAATGCTGTCCTGAACGACAAAAATATCGGTGAATCTTTCGTCAAACGTTTCTGTCCAAAGTGAAGTTCCGTCAGCGGTTTTGATCAATCTTATATTCACCCGAACCTTATCTCCGAACCGCTGGATGCTGCCATCCAGTATCGAATCGACGCCGAGCGCGCGGCCCGCAGCCATCACGTCCTGCTCTAATCCGCCATATTTGCGGACCGAACTCAGGGGTCGGACAACGATTTCCCGGTTATTGCCGAGCCGCGCGATCAAGGTATCCGCCATTCCAAGCTCAAGCGCTTCGTCACGGCTTTCCGCCAATAAAGGCTTGAATGGAAAAATCGCGAGCGATTTGATTCGGTCCGAACCTGCTTGCGGAATTTGAAGATAACCCGAAAACATCAATGAGAGGCCGACAATCAAAAGAAGTGCTGTCGCGGCAGCGGTCACGAAAGGTTTGCGTTTCCAGAACGGCCTGATTTCAGCGTTCGGCAAGCTGTCGGTCTCTTCGGTTGTTTGATGAATATGCGCGGTTATCCGGCGGGTCACAATGAGTTCGTCCGGCTCTGGACCGGATTCGATGTTTGCTTTAAAACGATAGCCGCGTTTCGGAAGCGTCTCGATGAAATCGGCACCGCCTTCGTGCAGGATCTTCCGCAAACGAGAAATGTTCGAGGTCAAATTCGTTTCTTCAACAAAGGTATCGGCCCAAACCGCGGACATAATTTCATCCTTCGTCAGCATCCGGCCATTGTTCACGACAAATAGCAGGAGCATGTCGAAAATCTTGGGAGTTAAGGCAATTGTCCGGCCTTCAAGCAGCAAAGTACGGTTGGCGGCATCGACTTCGAATTGGCCGAATCGATAAATCGTCTCTGTTTGTTCGTCAATTTCCCGCACTTTATAAAAATCCACGATTTTCCAAGAAAACTCCAATGTTTTTACAAGGACTTTTTTAATGCCGCGGGCGAAAGTAGCAATATTCGGAGCAAAACATAACCAGGCCGTCCGCAATTTGTAAATCGAATCTTTCGAGACGAATTGTAACTCTAAGCGGCCTTATTACCAAGAAAATCGAAGATGAAATATACGCTGAGGGAAATTTTTATCGAAGTAGAGGAGACGGTCATACTGCGAAAGGGCAAAAAGGACCGGGACCCTCTGAATGTTTTCGATCTCCCGCAACCGGAACAATCTGTTTGTCCAACCTGCGGGAATGAAACTCCGAAAGTAGAAAAACCACAAAAGGAGATTAATTATGTTTAGGAAAGGAGTTTTATCAACCATCGTTTGGGCGGCTTTTTCATTGACGTTCATTGTTTTGGGAATACGTGCGCAGACAGGTGTCCCATTTGTTACCGGCCTGCGAGCGCCGCAAAAGATCATCTATGCCCAGCACCAAAGATATTTTCTGGTGTCTGAATCGGGAATATCGGGCTTGCCGAACAGCG
>JACMMN010000102.1 GCA_014379075.1 Pyrinomonadaceae bacterium
CTTATTTGCGGAGAATCGTCATCTTCAATAAATTTTGAGGGCTGTCTGAACGGATCGACATGGATCGGCAAACCCTCGCGAACAAGGCACTCCGAAATTATCTTCGAGACGAGTTCCTGCTCGAATTGTGAAATATCGGTGAATTTCACACCTATCCCCGTATTTTCAAACCGGTAGATTGCTTTACAACTCAGCGGAAGGCGATTTTTATTCGGCAGCTCGATTTCTATTCTGAATTCGTCCCCCGCGTAAATATTTTCTTCCCAATCAGTAAAACAGCCGCCGATGCTGATCTGCTGCAGCAGCGTTTCCTGGACCTCGCCGAATTTGTTATAGATCGTTGCCGGAACATCCAGCGAAAATCGAGTATGTTGTCTTTGATTTAATGACATCGATTTGGAAGGAAGAGATGCCGGACAAGTGAGACTTCGCGGCTGTAATCATTTTACAGATTTACCTTTGCCCAACGCAACCTTTATTTCCTCAGCTCAAATTAAAAAGAAAACCGCCCGCGGTGGGACGGTTTCCAAATTCGGCCTAAAAAAAGGAATTAATTATTGGCGGCTTCGGTTTTCGAGCAGTGATTGGCAAAAGCCTCAGTCAATGCGTGGGCTATCATGGCTGGCGGACGTCCTTCCAGATCTTTACGTTCAAACATTTGCACGAGTTTGCCGTCCTTAATAAAGCCGATCGACGGTGACGACGGTGCATAACCGGTAAATAGCTCGCGGGCAGTGTCCGTGGCATCTATATCGGCACCCGCAAATACCGTGATCGACCGGTCGGGTTTTGCTTCTGAATTTTGCAGTGCCATAGCAATTCCCGGCCGAACGCCTCCGGCAGCGCAGCCGCATACAGAGTTAACGATTACCATTAATGTACCATCGGTATTTTTTACCGCGTCGGCGACAGATTCTGTTGTTTTTGTTTCTTCGATCCCGAGCTGCGCAAGTTCCGCTCGCATCCCGTGAATCATTATTTCCGGATAAGGCATAATATTTCCTCTACTGCTGAAATTATCTAAAATTCGATCAGATCAAATACCTGACCTTTTTTTCAAGTATTCATTACCGCTCGTCCTGAGTCAAGCTGCGGCATAGATATCAAAACCGGTTTGCCCGATGGCGGCTTATTTTCTAATATTGGAAGTGAGATGTAGTTTTCGTTTTGTGCCCTTTATGTTCATTGTTTTAGAGACACGCAACACAAAGTAATCGACGTAAGGACACAAAATAACTCCGCGAAGGAAAATGGCAATTGAAACGGAAAAAAAGTATCGGGTTGACAAAAGACGTCTGGTCGAGATAACGGCGAAACTCGGTGAATTGGGCGCGGTATTTGCCAGCGAGGTTTTCGAGGAGAACTTTCTGCATCGCGGGGCCGTGCTCGATGAGCGCGGTGCTGTCCTTCGCCTGCGAAAGGTGGGCGATGTTACGCTTTTGACCTACAAGGAACGGCTGCGAAACGATTCTGACATCAAACACCGGATCGAACACGAAACTATCGTCGCCGATGTCGATGCAATGGAATGCATTATCCAGTGTCTCGGCTATAAGCTCTCGGTAATTTACGAAAAGCATCGTAAAACCTGGCACTTTGGGGACGTCGAAGTCGTTCTGGATGAACTTCCTTTCGGACTTTACATGGAGATCGAAGGCACTATCGATGAGATCACCGAGGCGGAAAAGCTGCTCGAAATTCACGACCTCGAACCCGAGCCACGTGGTTATCCGCGTTTGACGGTAAAGTACGGCAAATTGGTCGGTGACGTTTCTGAAGCACGATTCGAAAGGAAGGCGGCCGCCTAATTCAAAATATCATGCCCAACAAACGACATTTGCGAATCGAACGGCTCGCCGCTTGACGACACGTTTCGATACGAACCGTCGTGCCGCAAGATCGTCGCATTAACATTGTCACGTAAATAGGCGTCAAGAATTTCTTTTTTAATGTAGCCTCTAATCGCCGGATCTATGATCGGGAGAACGACTTCCACACGCCGGTCCAAATTTCGCATCATCCAGTCTGCGCTTCCGATATAAATCTCTTCATTATCTTCACCGCCGCCGTTTGCAAAATAAAAAATACGGCTGTGTTCGAGAAAACGTCCGACGATCGAGCGGACCCTGATATTTGTCGACAAGCCTTTTACACCCGGCCTTAAAACACAGACTCCGCGTACGATCA
Source organism: Pyrinomonadaceae bacterium (assembly GCA_014379075.1). GTDB lineage: Bacteria > Acidobacteriota > Blastocatellia > Pyrinomonadales > Pyrinomonadaceae > OLB17. Next base: position 2,188 of record JACMMN010000102.1, read on the forward strand.
AGTCAATTTCCACACCCGCCTGTGAAGCTTCGTATAGTTCCTCAATAAGCTTTTCATCCGTCAGGCTGTTTAATTTAATGATAATTTGCGCAATTTTGCCGTCTTCTTTATTTACTTTCTCGCGCCGTATGAGCGCCGTCAATTTCTCCCGGAGGTTGAGCGGTGCGACCAAAAGCCTGTGATACTTGGTTTGCTGCGAATATCCTGTCAAAAAGTTGAAAAGGCTGGTCGCGTCGGCTCCGATCTCTTCATCGGCCGTCAGTAATCCCAGATCCGTGTAAAGTTTAGACGTAGTCGGATTGTAATTCCCGGTTGCGAGATGGACATAGCGGGCAAGCTTATCTTTTTCGCGCCGAACGACGAGCAGTACCTTCGAATGCGTCTTTAGCGTGCTGATGCCGTAAACAACGTGGACGCCTTCGTTTTCGAGCCTGCGCGCCCATTCGATGTTGTTTTCTTCATCGAAACGCGCCTTCAGCTCGACGAGTGCCGTCACCTGTTTTCCGAGCTGGCTCGCCTGTATCAGAGATTTGACGACGGGCGAATCTTTTCCCGTGCGGTAAAGACAGATTTTTATCGCCTGAACGTCTTTGTCATTTGCGGCTGCGGCGATAAAATCCGTCACGGTCGAGTAAGCCGTATATGGATGATGAAGCAGAACGTCGCGCTTTTTCAGCACGTCAAAGATATTTTTTTCCCGCAGAACCGAAAGATTTACATACGGAATCGGCTTGTCTTTAAGTGTCACTCTGTCAATCGAATAAAGCTGCATCAAATC
>JACMMN010000103.1 GCA_014379075.1 Pyrinomonadaceae bacterium
CTCCGGTACTTTTGGCGAAAAGGTAATTAAAAAGAGCGGTCCGGGCGGAACCGATGTGAAGATAGCCGGTCGGGCTTGGGGCAAAGCGAACGCGTGTTTCCATGGAAAGATTTTCACGCAAAGACGCGAAGAACGCAAAGGAGCTATTTAGCACCTTCCATTAAAAAATTTCGTACGAAGAATCCACTATCGTCATCATTTCGACTTTCGGTGGGGCTTCGAGGCCGCTTTCGTCTCTGCGGCGTTGAAATTCGTTGAACGAATCCAATTCCAGCAGTTCTTTTTGAGCGGCTTCGCTTTTGTACATCGACAAATGCGTATGAGTCTTACCATCATCGCCGAGAAGCACTGTGTATCGGATGCCGGGATTATTGAGGTCGCGCACGTCTTCGAGAAATTTGGTGATGTTCGATCGGTTTTCGGCGACGAAATCAGATTTAACGGTATAGGTTACTTTTACGGCGATCATTTGCGTATTTATGTCCTCAGATCTCAAAGCATTGAAAAAGCCGCCAGACGTCAACGTCGAGCAGCCTCAAGTAATCTAAATTAAAATGGCGGAGACGACAGGATTCGAACCTGTGGTACCCTTTTGAGGTACAACGATTTAGCAAACCGCCGCTTTCAGCCGCTCAGCCACGTCTCCGCGTTTGCCTTAAGGCAAGTATTTATTCTAGCCGAAGGGCAAACTTTGTCAAGTTCGATGCATCATACAACCCGATTACAGTTAGCACGGACGCTTGACACATTTTAATTTTAACCCGAAAATATCAGAGTGGCTTGAAACAGCTTCTTTTTTGCTGTTCCCGTATGCGGTTTTGCTTTCCCCCAAGTTCTTGGTTAACGAATGAGTTTTATCAATAAACCTAAAAGTTTTCTGAAAACAGCGGTCGCTTTGTATGCGATGGTCTTTACCGTTTTCGCGTCGATGCCGGTTTTGGCGTCCGCGAATTTGACGGTCAAATCCAACAGCGGCCTCGGCGTGATAAAGGGAATGGTTCGCGATAACGGCGGAAAACCGATCGCCGATGCAACCGTCGCCATCTTTCGCCTCGGTACATCCAAAATTTTAAAACAGGTGCGTTCCGCATCCGACGGCAGTTTTCTCGCGAGAATTCTGCCGGGCACATATACTGTGCTCGCCGTCGCCGAGGGTTTTAATCCCGTGACGTTGGCGGAGGTCGAGGTCGGCCGAGCGTCGCAGCTTAATTACGGTTTTAAGCTCGAACGGGCAGGCGGCGGAAACACTTTGCCCGAAAAGAAACTAGACCGCAACAATCCGAAATGGGTGATCCGTGCCGCTCAGACGAGCCGCTCGATCTATCAAAACCGCGAAGGCGATGAAAGCGTAACTGTCGAAGAAACAGCCGAAGTCGCTGACGAAGAAAGCAAAAAACGCAGCGGACAAACAATTGTTGAGACCTATTTTGCTGCCTCCGAGCGTGGCTCTTACGCAGGCGTGAACGCCGCGACGCTCGTGCCGCTCGGTGAAGATGCCGAGATAGTTTTCGCCGGACAGGCCGGAGTCGGCAAAGGCGCTCCGCAGAGGTTCGAGGCCCTGGCCAAGTTCCGCCCGGCTGATAAACATCAGGTCCGGCTCAATACGGCGATCTCAAATTTGGGCAGCTTTACGGTAAATAGCGAAGACAGGCCGCTCGGCCAATTTTCGATGCAGGCGCTCGACGAATGGAAAGTCCGTGAGGGCGTGATCGTCGTTCTCGGCGTCGATTATTCACGCTTTATCGGAGCAGGAAATGATTTTTCGATCAGCCCGCGACTCGGCTTCCAGCTCGATGTCGATGAAAAGACAAGGTTCCGTACCTCATACACGACGCAGACCGAGGAACGGACCTGGGTACGGGCCATCGAGATCGAGGACGCCGAGGTGATGTTCCGCGATCCGGCCGTCATTCAGGATCTTGTCGTCGAAAACGAAAAACCGCAAATGAATAAGAGCCGCCGCTTCGAATTCGGCATCGAACGCGTGCTCGACAATAGATCAAGCATCGAGGCAAATGCGTTTTTCGACGCGACGCTCGGCCGCGGCGTATCATTTACCAGCCATCCGTTCGGCGCTCTAGATGCGGAAGGATTCGGTGAATTCACAACGAACCAGCAAGGCAAGACACAGGGCGGGCGCGTCGTTTATTCGCGTCGTCTAAGCGGACGTTTCAGCACGTCGGCCGGATACAGTTTCGGCAGCGGCCAGCGGCTCTCCGAAGAAGCGGTATCGAACCCTGCGGAATTGTTCGAACAGGACTTTTTCCAGTCCTTCTTCGGCCAGTTCGAAGCCGATCTCAAAACCGGAACTAACGTTAAAACCATCTTCCGGTTCTCGCCGCAAGCCACGGTTTTTGCTATAGATCCGTTCCAGGGCCGTCTGGCGATCTATGATCCCGGCTTGAGCATTCTCGTCACCCAAAGCCTTCCAACGCTTGGCCTTCCTTTCGAAGCCGAAGCCGTGGTCGATGCCAGAAATCTTTTTGGTTTTCAAACAGGTGTCTCCGGAGATGAAGGCGGCTTCCGATTAAACTCACAGCAGCGTGCATTGCGCGGCGGCATACTGGTCAGATTTTAAATTCAACTGTTTGTAGTTCCGCCTTTAGGCGGCTTCCTCCCTAACCGTGAAGGCGAATTATAAAAGCGGAACTCCAATCGTTTTTCCAAATTCTCGGATTATAAAGCGAAAAACTGGATTGATATGAAACGCGGCTCCATGCTAAATGCATGATCGCCGCGTTTTTCTATTATTAATAAGGGTATTTCGGCAGCTTGCGCCGAGACGGTAACTGGAACAAATCTTGCATCCGAAAAACACTGGCGGAGTATGCCTTAATTCGATGAAGGGAAAAGTGCTTACAAGTTGGAGTTTGATATGGCTGGTGGTGACGGTTTTATTCGTTGCCGGCGGGGCACTCAACCTTTCGCAGAGAGCATCCGGCGAACTGCCGCCGACCGACGGCGTGCTTTGGGTTCAAAAAGCCGACGGCATTTACGCAGACAAGGTAATTGCCGGCATGTCCGCGTCGCGGGCGGGAATTTCAAAGGGCGACAAGCTTTTGACGGTCAGCCTTGATGGTGAGACTTTCGACGAAGTTGTGTCGCTGGCTGACATTCCGATGTATCTCGATTCGGCCGGTGTCGGCGGATCGCTGACATATTATTATCAAAAAGTTTCATATTCATTCGCCGACAATTATTACTACGCCGATCTAAAGAATATCGGCACCCTTCCTCGATTGACACCCTCGATCATATTCCTGACATTTGTCGGTATAATCTGGCTCGGTGTGGGGATGTTCGTTCTCTTCAAGCAGGGCAGCCGGTCACCGTTCGTCCTTCATTTCGCGACTATTTGTCTGGCGGCATTCGTGTTTCATATTTACCGGAGCCTGAATCTCGGGCAGGATTTCGATCTGGCGGTAAGCCTCCTAGACGATATTGCTTTTGCAGTTTTCGTACCGCTATTTCTTCACTTTTGTACACGGTATCCCGTCAGAAGTGAAGTTTTCGATGCGCGGCCGTGGAAAACTTACGCGCTGTATGTACCCGCAGTAATTCTCATTATTGCCATTTTGTTCTTTTCCCTCGGCCAATTAATTCCGGTCGAAAGCGTCGCATCGGCGATTCGTAATTTTAATACGTCATTCAGGGTGTTTCCGAATCTGAATCAAGCGCTGCTTATTCACTTTGTCGGCGGCGTTTCAATCGGGGCAAGCTTATTGCTGTGGCGTTTTCTGACTAGTAAACAGCCGCTGGTGCGGCAGCGTTTGAAGTGGGCGATGTGGGGAACGATCTTCTCGATTGTCCCGATATTGCTGGTCCAAATCGCCAGACGCTTTATTTTTCTTCCCGAAGACACGTTGACAGTCGCTTTGACGACACTGCCGCTCGCGCTGATCCCGTTGAGTTTTGGGCATTCGGTTGTTCGCTATCGCTTGATGGATGTCGATGTCGTCGTTCGCCGAGCTTTGGTTTACGCGATGACTACGGTTGCGATCGCGATGATGATCGGCGCCGTTGCATTGGGATTGGTGTTCCTGGCGGTTGGCAACAATCTTTCCAATACCGAGATCACCCTCCGGGCGGTGATCGCGCTCATGGCAATGGCGGGTATCGTTATGCTCAGCGAACCGCTCAAAAATTTCCTGCAGGAACGGGCAGACCGGTTCTTTTATGGAAAACGATACGACCTGCGCAACGGATTGCTCGATTTTGGCCGCACGCTTTCCGCTTCCACTGCAATGGAACCGCTGCTTGAAGGTTTAATCGACAGGTTGAAACAGGTTTTGGATGTTGAAAAAGTAGCGGTTTTTATCGAAGACGACCGTTCGGCGGGACGATACAAGATCGCGAGATCGGCTGGATTAAGCGAAAATTACAGGATTCCCGCGGATTTCCGTCAGATGATCCGTGAGAAATCGGCGGAAAAAGGTATTGTGCGGGCCGACGAGATGGATCTGCAGGATGCCGAGGAAACTGATTCCAACGGAAACTGGCACAATAAGTTTCCGGTCCGTCAGGAACTTCACTATTTTGTGCCATGCGTGGTTCGCAGTAAGATGGTTGCCGTAATCGGTCTCGGGCGCGGCAGCGACGGCTCTTTGCTTTCATCCGAAGATCTGGAAATTCTACGTACGGTTTCCGGTTATATCGCTGTCGCTATTGAAAACAGCCGCCTTTATCAGGAGCAGCAGGAGCACACGGACGAGCTTGCTTTGCTCAAGGAATTCAACGAATCCATAGTCGAATCGGTAAACGTCGGCCTGCTCGCGGTCGATGAAGACGGACGTATTATCCGCTGCAACACGCCGTTCGAAGAGATGATCGGTCTCACCCGCGAACAGGCGATCGGAAAGCTCGTCGAGGATATTTTTGACGAGAGCTTTGCGCTTAATCTCGCGAATATTCTCGGCAAATCACGTTGGCATTTAACGGAGATCCGCAACGCTTATAAACTCCACACATATGATAATAAAGGCCGTTCGCTGATCTTGAATGTTGCGGTTGCGCCGCTTCGTTCGGTTTCGAACGAACAAACAGGAGCTATCATTGTCTTTGAAAATGTTTCGTCGCGTGTAAAACTGGAGGAAACATTACAGCAGAGCGAAAAACTTTCGAGCATCGGCCTCCTTGCGGCCGGCGTAGCCCACGAAGTAAACACGCCGCTGACCGGCGTTTCCAGCTACACTCAGATGCTCCTCGGAATGATACCGGAGACCGATCCGAAACACGCTCTTTTGCAGAAAATGCAGCGGCAAACAGATCGTGCAACAAATATTGTCGGCAATCTCCTGAATTTCTCGCGTACCGGCAACGCCATTGAATCAAGCGAAGTCAACATAAATAAGCTTCTTGACGACACGCTGCAATTGCTTGAACCCCAGCTGCGGCAATCGAATGTCGCGATAGTAAAAAATTACGCTGAAACCTCGCCGGGCATTTTCGGCAATAGCGGAAAACTGCAGCAGGTGTTCACCAATCTGGTGCTTAACGCGAGAGACGCGATATTTGACGGGGGCACGGTAACACTTTCAACAGGCATGAATGACGCCGGCGAAGTGAAGATAGTGGTTTCCGACACGGGCGAAGGGATATCGCCGGAAAATCTGAAAAAGATATTCGATCCTTTTTTCACGACAAAAGGCGTCGGGAACGGCACCGGCCTTGGATTGGCCGTGACGTACGGCATAGTTCAGGAGCATGCGGGAACCATCGAAGTTCGCAGTGAGCAGGGCAGCGGTACGACCTTCCAACTCGTTTTCCCGGTTGCGGGCAAGCAGCGGCAGCGGGCCGTCAGTTAAGCCGTTTGCTCTCATTCAAAGACCGGTTCAATCTCAAAGAATATAACGAAGCTAAAAATGCGACGAACATAATCGCCGCCGCCGCCCAGAATGTGCGCAGCAGGGTGGAATCATCCATCGAGTTAACGGCATTATTCAGCAATATACCGCCGATCAGTGGGCCGACCACGCGGGCGAGGCTTGCCCCGGACTGCAATATTCCCATCGTTCTGCCCTGATCGCTGTCGTCCGCGCTTTTTGACGCGAGACTGGTCAGGGCCGGTGAAGCCAGCGAATTTCCGATAGAAAGAACGGCCATCCCGATCAGCAGTGCGGCCACCCCACCGGACTGCGGCCCGACAAGCGGAACGGCGAACAGACTCACGACCATCAATAAACAACCCACCGCGATCAACAGCGGTTCGCCGAATTTTTTCACGAAACGGCTGAACAAGAAACCTTGGGTAATAATGGCGATGACGCCGATGTAAGCAAAGAGGTAGCCGTTATGCTCGGGGTCGTAGCCGAAGCGGAATGCGGTGTACAATACGAACGCGTAGGTCATTATCGAAAAGGCCGTGACCAACAGAAAATACACCAGATTGATGACGCCAAACTCTTTTTCACGGAGCGATTCGATGATCTCAACAAATCGATTTTTTCTGTTGGGCAATATTTCGACCGCTTTGATTTTGAGCGATTCCGGGAGAACAAAATAAAGCGCTATAGCATTCGCGAGCGAAAGACCGGCAGCGAAATAGAACGGCACATGCACCCCGTATTTGCTCAATACACCGGCGATCGCGGGGCCCAGAACAAACCCGATGCCGAATGCCGCACCAAACAGGCCCATTCCTTTTGCCCGGTTTTCTTTGGTAGTAATATCCGCAATATATGCCTGTGCTGTCGATATATTGCCGCCGGTTATTCCGCCGATTATGCGGCCGAGAAAAACGAGGAAAAGCGTTTCGGCAAAGCCTATGACAAAATAGCCGACCGCCGAACCGACTATGCTGACGAACAAGATCGGACGCCTGCCGTATTTATCCGACAACCGCCCAAGAACCGGCGAAAAGAAAAACTGCATCAGCGAATAAACGCCGACCAGAATCCCGATCTCAAACGGCGTCGCTAAAAACGGTTCGGTATTCGCGTAATACGGCAGGATCGGAATGACCATCCCGAATCCGATAAGGTCGCTTAAAACGGTAACGAAAATTATTATGAGCGGTGTGGTAAAGAATTTTTCGTCAGCTTTTTGGGGTTGCATTCTATTGGAACTGGACACGGCGGTAGAGATCAGGGAGCGGCATGGAAAGTTCGACGGATGTCAGTTCGACCACATCGCTAGCCTCGTTAAAATTATAAGTTATCCAACCGCCATTCGGTTGACGCCGGTGTACTTCGACGTTCATCGAATTCTGATCGACGACCACATACTCCTGAACGCTCGGCATTTGCTGGTAAAACAGAAGTTTTTCGCTACGGTCAATGCGTTCTGTAGATGGAGAAGTAACTTCAATAATCAGTATCGGTCGATTACGAAAATACGGATTTTCCGGATTTTCTTCACATGAAACAAGTATGTCCGGATAGTAATAGACGTTTTTAGTAACCTGAACCTTAATATCAGCGGCAAACGGCTCACATTTAGAATCCCGCAAATGCAGCGAAAGCTCTGTGAGAAATTCAGTGACAATTCTATTGTGATTGTCTGAGGTTCCCGCCATAGAATATATCTCACCCTCGACATATTCGTGCTTGTCGGGGCTGATCTTCTCACGTTCGAGGTAATCCTCGACGCTGGTCTTCGTTTTTAATTTCGGCAAACCCATAATCAAATTTTAGCAAAAATTTGTTTCATAGTAGAATACAGAATAACTTGTTCAAAAGGCAGAAGCCTGACCGTTAGGGAGGGCTTGAGCGCCAACCAGCAGGAAAGCCTTCCTGACGGTCAGGCTTCTGCCAAGATATTAAGCACACCCATGGAGTTTGAAAGAATAATGCATCGAATCTACGGATCAAAATTTGTCCTAATCCTTTTTGCCGCAGTTTTATTTTCTATGTATCAGGAAACGCCCGCGAAAAACAGTCCGTCCGAAAAAGCGAAAGAGCCGCAAACGCAAACCCCGGAAATCTCGTACACCGTTTCAATGCCGAAACCGTGGACGCATCTGCTCGAAGTCGAGATGCGGATGAAACTGCAGCGGATGCCGGACCAGGCCGAATTAAAAATGCCGGTCTGGACGCCGGGCAGCTATCTGGTGCGCGAATTCGCGCGGCACGTGCAGGATTTCGCGGTGAAGGATGCAAACGGCCGAGCCTTGCCTTGGCGAAAGATAAATAAGAACACCTGGCAGGTCGATGCGAAGGGAGCGGGCGAGATCGTCGCAACGTACCGTGTTTATTCGAATGAAC
>JACMMN010000104.1 GCA_014379075.1 Pyrinomonadaceae bacterium
GTTCCAGTTTACGATGTATTTGCCGTTACGAGACATTTCCATAAACGCCTTCTCGCCAAAACCGTAATATGTTTCGACCTCGCTCTTGCGCAGCTTTGTGGTTTGAATGTCGCCTGTCACGCTGTCGAAAAGCGTTGGCCGTGCCGGATCGTCCCGCAGGACGACTTCGCCGATTTTATCAAATACCCGAACCGAATAAGGCATTTTCCTGATAACTATCTTCGCGCCGCTGCCGTTCACCAGAACTATTTCGGCCCTTGTTTCGGTGATTTTTGCGGCCGTGATGTTTCGCTCGATCGAATAATCGACCGCATAGGAAAAGTCGCGTTCGATTTTTCCTGTTGGCGAGATCCGAATCCGGATCACATCAAGATCAAAAAACTCCACCGAAATTTTTGCGCGGCTCGACGTATCCAAAATGACGCCATTGGCTTTGGTTCTGGTGATGCGGTTTACATTGCCGACGCTTTGCCATGCCGCCTCACAGGGAATCGCAGCAAACGAATAAAGGCATAAAAAAGAAGTGAAAATAAAAGCTTTAAATTTTATAGACATAGATCCGTCACAAAGAAAGACTTTATAAGTCGAATGTTAACAGCGGGGTTTACTCGCTTTTAGAATAAGGCTTTCTCTTTTCTAATGGCAACAAACAGAATTTCACTTTCCGATGCAGAAAGTGGAGAAAATGCGCGTCAGCATATCTTCGGTCGTGGTCTCGCCGGTGATCTGGCCGAGATAGCGGAGGGAATTGTGGAGGCCGATAAGAACGATCTCTTCGCTTGTTTTTTGATTTAACAGGCCGAGGGAATTTTTGATCTCGCTTTCCGCCCGAAGCAATAGATCGTGATGGCGGGCGTCTGATACCAGAAAGCCGGCGGTCGATCTATCTTCCTTCGCAAACGGCTGGATGATAGATTGCTGAAGTTCGTCAAGGCCTTCGCCGGTTCTGGCGGAAACCGTAACCGCTTGAGATTTGAAACTTGAGATCTGAAATTTGAGATTTTCTATTATCCGCTGAGAACTATCAGCCGCAAGCTTATCGGTCTTGTTTATCGCGACCAGATGATTAAGGTCTTTTACCGAATTGAGAATAGCCCAGTCCTCTTCGGTGATCTGTTCCGAAATGTCGAGCAGTACAATTACCAGATCCGCATCCGCCATCGTCATCTTCGACCGCTCAACGCCGATGATCTCGACCGCGTCCGCCGTCTCGCGCAAACCAGCCGTGTCGATGAGCGATATTGGTATATCGCCTATCGTAAATTTTTCATGGATCTGGTCACGGGTCGTTCCGGCAATTTCGGTAACGATGGCTCGGTCGCTACCCAGAAGAGCGTTGAAAAGACTCGATTTGCCGACGTTCGGCCGCCCGGCGAGCACGACCTTCAAGCCTTCGCGAATAAGTTTGCCGGCCTTGAATGTAGCGGCAATTTTTCCAACTTCGTCCGCTATCGAGGTTAAACGGACCTTAATATTTTCCGTTTGAAATTCAGGCAGATCGTCCTCGACAAATTCGAGCGCCGATTCGAGAACGACGATCACATCCAGCAGGTCGTCTTTTAGAGGCTGCAGCCGGTTCGAGAATTCACCGCGAAGCTGCCGGACGGCCTGACGTGCCGAGGCTATTGTTTGGGCATCGATCAGATCGCGAATAGCTTCAGCCTCCGCCAGGTTCATCCGGCCGTTCGCAAGAGCTCTCAGGCTGAATTCGCCCGCTTCGGCCATTCTGGCGCCGAGCTGCAAACACATATCGACGACCTGCCGCAGCAAAACGGGCGATCCGTGGCAGCTTAATTCGACGACATCTTCGCCGGTAAAAGAATTTGGCGCTTTGAAATATGTAATGAGGGCTTCGTCGATGACCTCTGTGGTTTCGAGATCGCGAATTTGATGGAGATGGGCGGTGCGGGGTTTGAGATCGAGTTCGTCCTCACGAATAAGTTTCCGCAAAATAGAAAGTGAATCGAAGCCGCTGAGACGAATTACACCGATGCCGCTTCGGCCCAGGACTGTTGCTAATGCGACGATGGTATCCGGCATAACCGTGCTCGGGCTTATTTCAATATGACTCGAAGGCGCCGATCCCTTCCGTCGCCTACCGATTCGGTGGTCAGATCTTCTTCGGCCTGAATTGTCAGGTGAATGACCCGGCGTTCGGTTGAATTCAACACGCCGAATGTAAACGGCGTTCCATTCTTACGCACCTGATCGCCGGCAAAGCGGGCCATTGCCTGGAGTTCGGCTTTGCGGGTGCGGCGGTAACCATCGGCATCGACCACAAAACGGTGATCGCGGTCGAGCTCGCGGCCGTAGATCTGAAACAGCAATGTCTCGAACGAATCGAGCATCTCGCCGTTTTCAGCCAATGCAAAATGAGCGTCTTCGCCTTTCAGATTCAGCAAACACCCTTCGTCGTTCCACTCGGAAGATACTCTTATATCAAAGCCAAGATCGGAAACGAGCTCGGAAAGAAATTTCTCAGCATTTTGGCAAATTTCATTCATATGTCGGAACACAGGCTGCTTGCCTGCGTTAGCATTTACGGCAGGCTGGCAGCCTGCGTTCCTGGTTTCTGCTTCACTTTCTTAGCGTTTTTCGGCACCGAATCCACCACGACCGCTTCGCCGGGCTCGGCCGGTTTATTCATTTTATTAATGACCATTTGTTGGGCAAAGCTCACGATGTTGCCGAAGAACCAGTAGAGCAGCAATCCGGCGGGCGCAGCCCACATCACCCACAGCATCATCACCGGCATGAAATAGGTCATCATTTTCTGCTGCATTTGCTGTTCGGGCGTTACAGTCGCAGCGGTCGGCGTAAATTTCATCGAGAGGATCATCGAGAACGCAAACGCAAATTCAAGCAAATGCCACGGATCGGCCGCCGAAAGATCGGGCAGCCACATGAACGACGCCTGACGGACCTCGAGCGAAACGGTGATAGCCGTATAAAAAGCAATGAGCAATGGAAACTGAAGCAGCATAGGCAAACATCCGCCGATAGGCAGGGCATCCTTCGTCATCTTCAGTTGGTCCATCTGGAGCTGCCGCATCCGCGGATCATCAGTCGGTACACCTTTTTTTTGCAGGTCTTTAATTTGATCCTGAATGGCCTTCATCTTCGGCGCATTTCCGGCCGCCTTTTTGAATGACCGCGACTGCGACCATCTGAGCGGGAAAAGCAATGAATAAAACAAAAACGTAAAAACGATAATGGCGACGCCGTAGTTATGCGTTAGGCCATTAAAGAAATTAAGCGCATACAGGATCGGGATCGAGAGAGGTTTCGTCAGCCACCGCAGCCACCAGTAATTGCTGAAATTGATAAGGTCAACAAGGTCGACCGGCCGTTCGGCGTCCGCAGAAACGCTTTCATGCAGCGAGGAAAGTAGAAAATAGTCCTTCGATCCGGTATAGATCTTCGTGGTCGAACCATCGGCGACCGGCAGATAAGCGGTTACCAAATGGCGTGTCTCGCTAGTCTTGGAGCTTCTTATTACCCAATTAAAGATGCTGTCGTAAAACGGCCGAGTCTGAACTTCGTATTTCGAAGCATGCAGCTCCAGTCCCTGTGACTGGACCGCCGGGATCGCCGCCATCGCAAAATAAGCATCGCCGACACCAGCCCAATTTACCGACCCGGGAACCGTCAGGGAAGCCTGATTATCGGCATTGAATGTAAAGGAATAATAGCCTTGATGACGCACGATGTCGTCATTCACGCCAGCTGCGGCTTCCGATTCGATCTGGTAAAAAGTGTGGTGATTAATGGCGTGATCGCCGATGCTCGCACCGATCAGGAGCTTCGTATTCGGAACGGCCTCGCCGTTTTGCTTCACGCTTACCGTCAGATCCGAAATGTAGGTGTCCGCACGGAAAACAAAACTTTTCCTGACTTCGAGCCCGCTTGCATCGGTCAGCGTAAAATCGATCTGCTTTTCCTGTCCTTCGCCGAGAGTTATCGTTTCCTCCGGGGCGGAAACCTGATAATTCCTGTCGTTCAATAATGCCGTCAGGTTTTGATCGGGAGTCGCCAGCCGGAACGGAATGGCACGCGGCGTTTGTTTCAGGGCCTCTTCCGATATCAACTGCAAAGGCTTCTTTTCAGTTTCAGTCGAACCATCGGCATACACGGCGTATTCGCCGTGCGAGGATCTATTTTTCAGCAATATCCAGCTCGTCGCGAGGCCTCCGCCCTTTGCATCGAGGGTGACTTCATAGAGGGGCGATTTAATGGTGATCTTCCTATTTGGCGCGGTATCCGCAGCGATTGCAGCAATGTCGGGCAAGGCCTGCGGTACGGCCGGAGCCGGTGTCGCCTGGGCCGCAACGGGAGTTGTATTAGTATTGGCTGCCGTGTTTGCGTTGTCTGCGGGCTTTTCCGGCGTGTATAAATAAGACCAGCCGAAAAGCACCATCATCGACAGAACCGCTGCCATCATGAAACGAAACTGACTCTGATTATTCGAATTATCCACCATTTTAATTTTGGATTTTGAATTTTGGATTTTGGATTAATACTGGCAATGAAAAACGGCGTTCTTTCAATCCAAATTCCAAGATCTAAAACCCAAAATCATCCAACCGGATCATGCCCGCCCTTGCAAAACGGCTGACATCTCAATATACGTTTAAGCCCCATCCATGTTCCGCGCGCCGCTCCGTATTTTTCGACCGCTTCTTTCGCGTACTCCGAGCAGGTCGGTTCGAACCGGCACGCGGGCGGCAAAAAAGGCGACACCAAGGCCTTATAAATGCCCAATAGATCGAGTACCAAAAACTTCATCCGTAAAAGCCACTGTGCCACAGAGAGGCTTGGCAACGTAAAAAGGCAAAAGTAAAAAGTAAAAAAACAAACCGTTTTACCTTTTTACTTTTGCCTTCCGACCAGCCTGCGGCAGAAAATTCTCTTCCGCATCTAACGCAACGCTGGCGACGATCTGCCGAAATTCCGCCAGCGGCTTTTCGAGCTTTACCCGCAAAATGCTGCGCCGAGCGTTCAGTACCCAATCGTAATTGACCAGGACAGCCCCAAGTTCGGCTTTGCTTAATCGAAACGTTTCCCGCAGAAGCCGTTTCGCCCGGTTGCGGTCATGCGCCTTGCCGATGCCTTTCTTGGTCGCCGTGATGCCGACACGCTGGATCGGGCTCTCACCGGACAAAATGAAAACCGTCATAAAACGGCCTTCGATACGCTTGCCATGCTCGTAAACCCTAAGAAATTCGGCGCGCTTTCTGAGCCGTGCTTCCTTCGGCAGCGAAAAGTCTAATAATGGTGAACCGTTAATCTCTTGCGTCCCTTCGCGCGGCGGCGTTTGATCACGGCGCGTCCGTTCTTCGTCGCCATCCTTGCGCGAAATCCGTGTTTTTTCGCACGGCGGCGGTTGTTCGGTTGATATGTTCTTTGCGGCATAATTACTCTCCATGGTTTTCACCCTAAAGTGAAAACTTTAAAGGTAACTGCGGGACGCCCGAATGTCAAGGACTGCCGCCCGCAAAAAGGCGGAAGCACGACCGGCAGGGAGTGTGTTCTGCTTACCCAAAATTTGCACATTCTGCTTCAATAAACGAAAATCAGATAAATCTTATTCCAGGGGAGAAACGAATGAGCGTAACCAAAATGATAGATCCGGCTGAATGGACTGAATTTTTATCGGAGTTTTCGGAGCGCAACCGAGGCCGGCGCGCCCGTTTTGAATTATTCCGCCGCGATGGGGAAGTCGCCGAGGAAAGCCAGGAAGGCTATTTCGAACAGATCGGCATAGAAAAAGATGTGGTAACTATCGAAAGAAAATACAAGAACCACGAAAAAGACAAGGTGATGAACGACGCGATCCCGAACATCCACGGAATCTCCGTGCAGCTAGACACCGATGAAAGCGAAAACACGCTCGAATTCACCAATGATAAAGGCGACATGACCGTTTTGCACTTCGAATCGATGGTGGACGGTGGTTCGTAATCTTCACGGCAGAGAGGCCTGACCGTAAGGAAGGAGTTTTCTTCAAGGTTGGCTCTCACGCCCTCTCCCTAACGGTCAGGCTTCTGCAATAAGAACCGTGCGCCGCCCGTTGATCCACAGATCTCGGGCGGCGATTCTCCTCACCGCTTCGACGTATGCAGCGTGCTCCTGCTCCAAAATTCTAGCCGATAACGTTTCGGCTGTATCGTCATCCAATACCTCGACCGTCCGCTGCAAAATAATCGCCCCGTTGTCCAAATCCTCATCGACAAAATGAACGGTGCAGCCCGAAACCTTCACGCCGTATTCGATTGCCTGTTTCTGCGCGTCAAGCCCGCGAAAGCTTGGCAGCAAGCTCGGATGAATGTTAACGATTCGATTAGGGTACGACCGAATAAAACCCGCCGACAGAAGCCGCATATAACCCGCAAGGCAAACAAGTTCGACCTCATTCTTTCGCAATTCCGCAATGATCTCCGCGTCATGCTCTTCCCGCGTCCGGCCGTTTCGTTCGATGACACTCGTCTTAATGCCGCGTTCTCTCGCTTTACCCAAACCGGCCGCGTCGCTTTTGTCACTAATAACGACCGCAACTTCGGAACCGCCAATCTCGCCGCTCTCAACAGCATCGGCAATAGCGATCATATTAGACCCGCGTCCGGAAATTAAAATTCCAATGTTCATCTAAAGAATCGAGAAAATTAGTTGTACAATATTTCAGTCCTAACAAGAGCAGAAATTATGGCTGTACAAACAACCTATAGCAACGCAAGAAATAAATTAGCATCTTTGCTCGCCCGCGTCACCGATCCCAATGAAATCGTTATAATCAATCGACCCGGATACGAAAATGTCTTAATGGTCACCGCCTCCGAGCTCTCCGGTCTCCTCGAAACCGGGCATCTCATGCCGTCAACGAAAAGCGGCAGTGGGATTAGTTGAACTGTGCATTTTGAATGAGATTAGGAGCAAAAATAATGAAAAAACATCTGATTATTATTTTTATTGTTTTTTTATCTTCACAAGTTTACAGCCAAGCTCGATACGAAAATCTTAAACCCTGTAAAATAGAAGGAGTTGCCGATTCTGTTTTATGCGGAACTTACTCTGTTTTCGAAAATCATCGTACAAAACAAGGGATGCAAATTAATCTCAGTATTATCCTTATACCTGCGCTCAATAAAGGTTCTGTTAAATCGCCGGTATTCTTTTTTGATGGCGGCCCCGGTATAGCGGCAGCAAAAAACGCTTCATTTTTTGCGCTGAAAGATAATCCTTACAGGCAAAATCACGATGTAGTGTTGGTTGATATAAGAGGTACGGGAGGCTCGAATCCTCTGCATTGCCGCTCTCTGCAAGAGAAGAAAGATTTACAGGAACAGTTTGCTGAAGTATATCCGGTAAAAGCCGTAAAAGATTGTTACGCCGAACTTTCACAAAAAGCAGATCTGAAGCAATACACTACGACGAATGTTGTCCGTGATATTGATGAAGTAAGAAAATGGCTTGGGTATCAAAAGATTCATCTCTTTGGGCTGTCTTATGGTACGCGTGTAGCGCAGGAATATTTACGCAGATTTCCCGCATCGGCTGAAAGTGCTGTTTTCCATTCACCAACTTCTACCAATAGCAAAATGCCTTTGTTCCACGCAGGATTTGCCCAGGACACATTGGATAAGTTATTTGATGATTGTTTGAATGATTCATCGTGCAAAACTTCTTTTCCACTTATTAAGAAAGAATTTAATGAGTTGATGCAAACAGGAAAAAATAAACCTTTCGGCATCATTTATACGATGTCAGACGGAAGCAAAAAAAATCTTTCCATTACTTGGAATGCATTTCAAACCAAGCTGCGTTCTTTGATGTATCAACCGCGAACTCTTAGAAAGATCCCATCTATTGTTCACCAGGCATATCAGGGAAACTGGAAGCCGTTCGTTTCTTTATATTCTGAAAAGGGTGGTTACAATGATTTTAGTGCAGAAGGATTTTATTTAAGTGTTACTTGCGCTGAAGATGTTCCCTTTATTACGAGCGGAGAAGCAAAGCGGCTGACAAAAAACACTTTTATGGGTATGTATAGGATCAATCAACAAAAGATTGCCTGTGATAATTGGGTTAGAGGTGATATACCGAACGACTTCTTGCAACCTGTGCGCTCCGATATTCCTGTTTTAATTCTCGCCGGTGAATACGACCCTGTAACTCCTGTTTCCATGGCAGAAGAAATAGCCCGCCATTTGCCTAATAGTCAATTGATAGTGATCCCGCAAGCGTCACACATATTTGACGGCTTGAGCAATGAAGAATGTTTCGACCAGATGGTGTTAGATTTTATCGAGCATTCCGGTAAATCAAAAATAAATACTGATTGCGTTAAATTGATGCAGCCGCCACCCTATGAAACTGGGAGTATAGTTCGTTTACGCTCAAATAATTCAACATTCCCAGACCCGGTTCTAACGCGTCCGATTTCGTAAGTGTTCTTGATGTGATCCGCCATCGCATTTTTATCTTCTTCAGAGCAAATGACGATCATCCCGATTCCCATATTAAACGTCCGGAACATCTCATTTTCTTCGACGTTTCCGAGCTTTCGCATCATGCCGAATATCGGCAGCTCGGGCCAGGTGCCGCGGCTTATTTCCACGGAGACATGGTCGGGTAATATTCGCGGGATGTTTTCGAGGAATCCGCCGCCGGTGATGTGGACCAGGCCTTTGATGACGCCTTTGTCCATTAAACTTTCGAGCGGGCGGAGGAAACTGGCGTGTGTTTCGAGCAAAGCTTCGCCGACGGTTGTGCCTAGTTCATCCAGATATGTTTCGGCTTTGTAGCCCGCGACTTCGAAAAACAGTTTGCGGGCGAGGGAATAGCCATTGGTCTGCAAGCCTTTTGACGGCAAGCCGAGAACGACATCGCCCGGCTTGATACTTTTACCGTCGATGACCTTTTGTTTATCGACGACGCCGACGATAAATCCGGCCAGATCGTATTCGCCATCCGCGTACATCGACGGCATTTCCGCCGTTTCGCCGCCGAGCAGAACGCAGCCGTTTTCGCGGCACGCTCTCGCCATTCCTTCGACGACCGAGGCTGTTACATCTGGATCGAGCTTTCCGGTCGCGAAATAATCAAGAAAGAAAAGCGGCCTTGCTCCCTGTACAAGAATGTCGTTTACGCAATGATTTACCAGATCGGCGCCGACCGTATTATGAATTCCGGTTTCAAATGCGACTTTCAGCTTTGTGCCGACGCCGTCCGCCGAGGCGACGAGGATCGGCTCTGCCATATCGGGAAAAGCACCGGCGAACATCCCGCCAAAGCTGCCGATCTCCGTCAGCGTGCGCTCATTAAAAGTGCTGTGGGCATATTCGCGTATCTTGGCAACGGCTTTGTTAGCGTTGTCTATCGAGACGCCGGCGTCCGAGTATGAAATTGGTTGTGACATAATTACAGTTGCGGACGGGCAATATAAAATTCGAGCATTAAGATTCTGTCGAATTCTTCGTTCGATGCGATAGGAGTCTCCGTCTTTTCGCCCCCGCTTGTGACAATAAAACTCTTATCTGTCAGCGTTTTTCGCCCGCTTTCTGTTAATAGGGAGCAGACTTTTCCTTTTGTAAAATGAGATTCCGGCGAATATTGCTGAAAATCACACATCTTTGTGAATTCAGAAAGGTCACGGCCAAGCGATTGGAACATATACTCGCTTTTCCAACCATCGCCATTCTTTTTAGCGATCTCGTAATATCCGTCATCAGACTGCGTAATTCTAAAAACACCGGTATCGTCACGCTGTTCTTCATTCAAAACAAATCGGAGCGGTTCGGTGGTAAATGCGCCGAAGCCCACGTCCGCCAGATATTCAGTGTCATCGATGGCTACAATAATTGCCGCATGATCGTATTCCGGCCCGAAGTTGCCTTTGCCGTTCGCAACGCGGGCGGAAACGATCCTTGTCTCAAACCCAATCTCGCGAAGCAGTTCGCTAAATAAACCGTTCAACTCATAGCAAAATCCGCCCCGCAGCATCCCGACGATCTTTTCGTAAAACTTCGCGGTATCCAGAATAATTGGCTGCTTCCAATGAATATCCAGATTCTCGAACGGGACATTTAACAAGTGATGCCGCTGCAGAAGATTTAATGTTTCCAGATCGGCGGACAAATTAGAATCAATGCCGATCCTCGAAATATATTCTTCCTTATTCATTACGCTTCACCGAAGATTATACTTATAGACGGCGACAAACAAAAACTTCTCGTAAACTTTGTTGACTTGTATGCCCGTCCCCGTTTAGCATTTTTCTGGAGAGAAATTTATGAGTTTTACATTGCACGATCTAGGAGCGGAGAACTATGAGTTCAACGCGAACGTATGGACTTGGAAAGCGACGCTTGAGGTCGTTAAAAGCCTCGACATTGTCAGCGAGGGCACAGTCCGGCAGATGAGTTATAACGCGACCGGCGTAAAGTTGAGTGAGGATGACGCCCACGCGGTCGGAGAAAAGATCCGCGACGTGATATTGCCTAAGCTTGAGCCCAATAAGAGAATGTTCGCAGACCTGAGTGTCACGGACGCACCCGACGACATGCAGCTCCACCGCGACGACGACGAGCAGTGGAAAAATTACAGTGTCAGCTACGAATCGTTAAAGGAATTTTCCGAATTTTGCTTGAAATCGAAAGGCTTTCAGGTTTTTTAATTTGTCGGAACCGGGAGCGATAGCGACTGGGTTTTTTTAGGTTAAAGAACACACTTCCTACCGGTCGTGTTTCTGCCTTTTATGGAAAGTTTTAATGAGATCATCAACTCGGTTGGCCCGGCCTTCAAAAACATCTACGTTCAGATCGGCCTGTTGATCGTGTTCGCGACCGCGCACGGTTACGCGGGTGCGTGGCTCGCCGTGCGAATGCTTTTTCGCCCCCGTCAGCCGTTCAAAGTTCTCGGCATTACGCTATTTCCGCAGGGAATGATCCCGCGTCACCGCGACCGTTTGGCGAACGCTATCGGCAAGGCGGTCGGCGAGGAACTCGTTTCGCAGGAAACGATCATGGAAGAGCTGATGGGCAAGGATTTTCTGCGTAAAAA
>JACMMN010000105.1 GCA_014379075.1 Pyrinomonadaceae bacterium
GGTCGCTACCGCTCTCGGTACTGACAAGACTCCGCCGTATCAACCCTATTTCATTATCGCGATGATCTCAGTTTGATGCGGCGCGGTAATGATCGCGTCGTTAGCCGTAAGATATACATCGATCTCCGATCTAATGCCAAATTTACCCGAAAGATAGATCCCCGGCTCGATCGAAAATGCCGTGCCCGGGATCAGCCGCCGCGAATCGCGCGTTTCGAGATTGTCGATATTCGCTCCGTTTCCGTGGCCTTCCTCGCCTATCGAATGGCCGGTACGGTGCAGAAATTGATCACCGTAACCGGCTTTCTTGATTATGCCGCGTGAAACGTCATCAACCTGAGCGCCCGTTATCGGCTTACCGTTTTTGAACGACGTCTGCACAAAATCGAAAGCGGCCTTTTGCGCTTCGCGGACGATGTTCCAGATCTTTACATACTCTTCCGGCACGGTTTCGCCGACATATCCGACCCACGTCAGATCTACCGCCGGTGCTTTCGGCTTCGCCATTTTCGTCACCGAATCTATCAGCACGAGATCACCGAGTTTGATCGGCGAATTTCTATCCTTCGTCGGAAAATAATGCGGCGAAGCAGCATTTGCATTGACGGCAACGATCATCGGCGAAGGCTGCATTCCCTCTTCCGTGAACCGCTTCATCATAAACTGCTGCACGTCCGTTTCACTCGTCGGGATGTTTTCGTTCATCCGGCGCTTTATGTCTGCGAAGGCTTCGATAATGATCTTTTGAAGTTTAACATTCGCCTCCTTATGCATCGCAAGCTGTTCGGGTGTCCAAACGGCCTCGAATTGCTGCACCAGATCAGCGCTTGTTTTAACGTCAACACCGAGTGAGCGCACCATCTCTATCGTGCCTGCATCGACCCGCGAAATGTAAGGAATATCGTTATTCGGCGAATACTGCATCGCGATTCGCGGCTTATTTTTCGTCTTCGCATCGCCAAAGATCGCCGACGTCAAATTCGAATTTATCAATTGCCATTCGCGGTAGATAAGCTTTTTGCCCGGCAGCGCGTCGAGCCTTTCCGGTTCGATCGCATGAACCACCTTGACCGGCTCGCCTTTCGCCGGAACGTAGTAATACCATCGCCGCGAACCTCCGGCCCGCTCGATCTTGAAGATCCGAGGCATCAAAATATCGCTTCCCCGAAAATCGTAAAACAGCCAGCCGTCCAGCTTCTCTTTCTGAAGCGCGGTTTGAATTTCCGCGATACGGGCTGACTGCTCGTTTTGCGCCGGCACTACGGACGCGAAAAACGTCAGAAAGATCAATGCGAATACTTTTTTCATAAATCCTGGAATTCACTAAACTTTTATTTCTCTTCTTTCGTGTATTTCGTGGACGAATTCTTTTTACTGACGCCCGTCGTTGTTGCAGAAGCCCGCACGTTAGTAAGGGCGAAGTATCAACTCCGTCTCAAGAAAATATCTTTATGCTTGGAAACATGCTACGCCCTTCTAACGTGCGGGCTTCTGCATTCGAAAGATCTACCGAAAATAAATATCGACGTAATCCGTCGCCTGGTCGCACGGGTTGTCCATTTCCTGCATTCGCCAATATTTGCGTTTGCCGGTAATACGGAAAGTCATTTCACCCTCGCGTTTGCAAGGCTGGCCGCCGTTGATGTGCGAGATCTGCATTTCGACTGTGCCGTCAAATTTGAATTCATTGGCATCGACCGAGGTGATAAGGCCGTCGATCTTCACAAAATCGGTATTGCCACGGCCTTTCTGCTCGCCCTTCAGATAATAGATGCCTTTCCGGTCAATCACGTTCGCGGTGCCGAGATAATCCCAGCTTATCCATTGCAGCGAAAGCTTGTGCCGGCCAAGTAGCATCTGCGCCGCTTTTTTATCGTTGACATCCGTCTTTTGCTGGGAAAATGCCGTTACGGAAAAAGCGAAGACGAGTAAGGTAATAATAAATGTTCTTTTCATCGAGATAGCTAGGTCCAGTTCACAAGCCGATTCGGCAGTCGCGGCTCTGCCGCTCTATTTGCGGAAAAGCTCTGCTTTTCCGGCTGGCTATAATATTATCTTGCGGCTGTGCCGCTGTTCTTGCGTTCGTCTAAAGCTGCGGCATAGCCGCGGGATAATTTCGAAGGCGATGGAAAAGCATAGCTTTTCCGCAAATAGACGGGCATAGCCCGAAGAGCCGCCATTAACAAAACTTTTCGCCACTATTTTTTTAAGCGGCTGTCCGCGACTTCCAGAAATTCCTTAACCTGTGAATTCCAGAATGCCCAATTATGCGATCCCGGAAGCTGGCGGAATTCGTGCGGCACTTTCTTTTCCAATAACAGGGTCACAAAATCGCGATTATTCTGGAAAAGAAAATCTTCGCTGCCGCAATCTATATAGAAAAACGGCATCGATTTTATTTTTTCGGACGTTGATGTGCGCACAATCCCAAAAAGGTCGTTTGCCTTCCGCGTTTCACTTTCGGCGGGGCCGTAGATCGTAGTGATCGTCTTCATAAAGGCGGCGTCTCGAATTCCCTCGCCGAAGGTAGCCACGCCCAGAGCCCCGCTAAAACTTCCCGCCAGCGAAAACATTTCCGGGTACTTCATCCCGAACTTGATCGCCCCATAGCCTCCCATCGAAAGCCCCGCAATCGCACGGTGATCGCGGTCCGCGACAGTCCTGAACGTCTTATCGATCTCCGGAATTAACTCTTTGACGATATAGCTTTCGTATTTGTCATTCGGCACGGAAACACTGTCCGTGTACCATCCGTTATCGCCTTCGGGTGTGACGATAATGAAATTATGTTTGGAGGCATACTCCGCAAGGGCTGTCCTATCGGTCCAGTTATCGAAATGCCCGGTCAAGCCGTGAAGCAAATAAATCACGGAATACCTCGGCCCGTCCGCTTTGATAGCTGAATAATTTCTTGGAAGCACGACCCGGTACGGCATGTCCCGCGACATCAGTTTGCTGTTAAGGCTATTATTTTGAACCTTAACCGAGTGGATCGCGGTGCCATCCACTATTTGTCTGACCGGTGCCGGTTGTGACGTGGCCGTCTGCCCTACCGCCGCAAAGTTAGAAGCTAAAACCGATAGCAAAATCCTCAGCACGAAAATGCGTTTATGGGTGTTCATCTGCGGTTAAACTCCTTCTTTATTTAAACAACCCGCCGAACCATCCGCCTTCCTTTTCCTTTTCCACAACCTGAGCAAGTTCGCCCGCGTCGAACCACACGCCGCTGCATTTGTCGCAGACGTCGATCTTGATATTCTCGTAAGCTGTCTCGTGCAGCGTCCCGTCGCATTTCGGGCACGAAAGCTCCAGATTCGTCGTTTCATCGCTCGCTAGCTTCGCCTTCATTTTTTCGATAAGTTCCTGTTCCTTGCGGTGGAAATATTCGTTTTCGAGGGCCCGTCCGCGGTCGTCCAGTTCCATTGGCATAACTTTATTGCTCCTGTCTGATCTATTAAAATGTCTTTAGCTGAAAATAGCAGAGTGAGGGCGGAGATTCAATGCACTGGAACGCGGACATCCTTGTCGGCTAAACGGTTGCGGGCAAGGATAATCGGCGTTCCGCAAATTAACTTTCCGTCTTATGCACTGATCGCATCCGCTGCCTCGCCTTTTTCGAACGCCTGATCGTGTTGCGGCGTTTTAGGTTGGTTTCGGCCCATTCGGAAACCTGTTTGAGCGGGTGCCATTCAAAGCTTTCAAGGGGCAGCACCTCGCTCGACGAATCGCGAAGCCGCAGCGTACCGAATGCGACAAAAAATATAAGGAAATTAAAAATTGCCCCAATCAGCACGACGAGCCAGCCCGGGGCAAGCCCGACCTGTGCACGAGAAAAAAGCAGTTCCCAGAATTTCTCCTTGTCCTGCGGCGTGACGACCGGTATCGGAAACGGGTGAATGTAAATTTTCAGCGACCACGAGAGCGCAAGCAAAATAAAGATCCATAGATAGTTCGCCCGCAAACGCCTTCCGACCGCCTCCCATTCGCTGATCGTAAAATGAGGCGTGATCAGATCGGCGGCGATGTGTTCGGCCCATTCCTTGTCCGGCGGGATCGTCCGGTGCGACAGCATCGGGGCAAAATATCCCGTCTCAAGAACCCGCACCCGGTTCGCCCAGACCTCGTAATAACGGTAACGCCTGGCCTCCATAAACAAGAATATCGACACCAGGATGGAATTGATCGGTATTGCAAAATGCGGGTTGTCAGGCGAACTAAAAACAAACGAAAGCGTCGCACCGGCCGTGATCACCGCCCAGTTCGTCGTCGCATCAAGCCGTCCGCGCCAAACATTCGACCGCTGGATCTCGCCGCGGTAAAAATGCACCATTGCCGTGTTAAACTCAGCCGGGGCAAGCTTTTGGGCGATCGTTTGCGGTGTGGATTTAGGCTTCTGGTTGCGCTTGTGTACCTCTTCGGCAAAGGCCCGAAAAGATTCCGGCACGGTCGTAATATGTATATCTTCGTCGGCCGCGGGTGAAACTGACCGACTGTCGTCTCTCATAGCATGTAAGGGAAAGCGTCAAAAAGCGAGGCGGCGGAGAACCTTCACTATTAGAAAAATTATCACTTTAATAGTATGTATGCAAGAAATTTGCGAAATTCGTATAATTTGCGATAAGGTCAGTACCGCCAATTCGATCTGGGCCAAACATGATGTCAGTAATTGATGAAAGCTGGATGAAAAAGGCGATTGCCGCTGCGGAAGTTGCAGCCTCACTTGGCGAAGTACCGATCGGCGCCTGCCTGATCGATGAGAACGGCGAACTCCTCGCCGCCGCTTCAAACCGCACGATCATCGACAGCGACCCGACCGCCCACGCCGAAATTCTCGCAATACGCGAAGCCGCCGCGAAGATCGGCAATTACCGCCTGACTGGAACAACGCTCTACACGACCATCGAACCATGCGCAATGTGCGCCGGTGCGTTAGTCAACGCCCGCATAAAACGCCTCGTTTACGGTGCCGACGACGAAAGATTCGGCGCCGTTAAAACACTCTTTCGCCTTTGCGACCACGAAAAGCTCAACCATCGCATTGAAATAACATCCTGCATTTTCGCTGATGAATGCCGCACTTTGATGCAGGATTTTTTTCGTTCCCGGAGATAATTGAAGTCCGGATAGCACGTCAACTTTATAATCGTTTTCCTTTTTTTCTTATCTCGTGTATTTCGTGGGCACAATTCATAAGGCATTTTATCCACGAATTACACGAAAGAAGAAAATAATAAAATGTCGAAAAAAACTAATGAAAACCGTGTTAGCAATGCCAACTTGATATTTTCCGCCTCAAGACCTTATTATTATAAATTCGCGTGCGGAGAGGTGCGAGAGTGGATGAATCGAGCAGTCTCGAAAACTGCCGTACCTTAACGGGTACCGTGGGTTCGAATCCCACCCTCTCCGCCATTTTATTTTTGTTGTTTGAAAAAATTAATTGATCGCGTTTTAGACCGGCCTTATAAAATACTGAATAAAACTGGAGGAATCTTTATGCCCCTGACAAAAAGGTTGTCTGCTGAATTTATCGGAACATTGTGGCTTGTTTTGGGCGGCTGCGGGAGCGCTGTTTTGGCGGCGGCTTTCCCAAATAATCTGGGAATCGGCTTTGCCGGTGTCGCGTTGGCTTTCGGTTTGACCGTTTTGACGATGGCCTATGCCGTCGGGCATATTTCGGGAGCGCATTTTAACCCGGCCGTTTCGCTTGGTCTATGGGCCGGAAAACGGTTCCCGGCGTCGGAACTGCTTCCCTATATTGTCGCCCAGGTTCTCGGCGGAATCGCCGGAGCAGGAATTCTGTATCTTATTGCGAGCGGCAAAGCCGGATTTTCCTTGTCCGGCGGCCTCGCGTCGAACGGCTTTGAATCACATTCGCCCGGCGGTTACACGGCCTTCGCCGCGTTCGTTGCCGAGGTAGTGATGACGTTCTTTTTCTTGATCGTCATTCTCGGAGCAACGCATGGACGTGCCCCTAAAGGGTTTGCTCCCGTCGCCATCGGGCTTTGCCTGACGCTGATCCACCTGATCACGATACCGGTCACGAACACTTCCGTAAATCCGGCACGAAGCACGGGCCCGGCAGTGTTTGTAGGCGGATGGGCTTTGACACAGCTATGGCTATTCTGGGTCGCGCCGATCTTAGGTGCAATGATGGCCGGATTTGTCTATTCCTGGATGGTCGGCGACGATGAAATTCCTCCGCCCGAACCTGTGGTCGGCGAAATACCGAATACCGATACAGTGGAAGAGGTCGTTGTAATAGAACCGGCCGATGAAGATAGAGTCGAATAATTACTGCGGGCAATGGAAAATGTAAAACGGATAATGGAAAATGACGGATTTTATTTCCTGATTTTCCATTTTTCATTGTAAATTTTCCATTGCCGCCGGCAAACGATCCGATCCTCCCTCGTCCAGTATCGAAGGAGAACTATATTGATGAGAAAGAGCACGAATTTTTTCACCGCGATCCTTGCATTGGCCGTTCTTTTGACCGTCTCAATGGGTTGCAGCCAATTGTCCAAATTACGCGAAAAGCGTGTGGCTGAGGGAAATCAGGATACAATTCCTACTTTTCCGCCAAGTGGAAAAGAGGAAGCACCGAAAGATGTAAAAACCGGCCTGAGCGAGAAAACGCAGCTTTATATCACCAAATGCTTCAACCCGTATGCCAACCGCGTGATGGACAGTTACCAGCGTTACACCTCGTGGGTAAAGAACGAAAACACCGGCCCGACCGGCAGGGAAAGCATCGTTTACGGCCTCTATGACGTTAGCGGCGACGGCGAGGACTGCATCGCGGCGGTAGCCGAAGCCCAGGAAATGGAACCGGAGCTTCCCGAAGTCGAACAATCCGCCGGACAATATTCAGCCGCATTAAAGGAAGCTGTCTACCAGATCCGCAGCGTCTATAAGTATTACGATCAGGAAGATTACAAGGACGACAAATTTCAAAAGGGCAAAGAAGCTCACGCGTCGCTGATCGCCGCGTTCAAAAATTTCGAAACGGTAAACAAGAGTTTTGCCGCCGCTCTCGACGATCTGGAAACAAAGGTTTCCAATGATCAGCTCGAGGAATTACGCGGCGACCCGGCGAAGAAATTCGAATTTTCCGTGGTCGATTTCAACGTCAAGGCGAAAAAGATCTCCAGTTTCGTCCAGCGCACGCCGTACGGATCGATGAATGCGGACGAGCTGCAAAACTTGAATGACGAACTCGAACCGGCCATCAACACGATGAAGGAAGAGGGAAAAGCCAATATGTTCGCCGGAATGTATTTTAGTGCCGCAGAGGATCTCTTAAAGGCGTCGAAGGAATTAATGCGGCGGATCCGCGACAAAGAACCGTTCGATTCCTTCGAAAGCAGCCAAATAGGAACCTCTGGCGGCTGGATGGTAGACGGTTCACCTGATAAAGTAATTTATGCGTATAATCAATTAATAAGCCGCCGCTCAATGCTCCGGTTTTAAGTTCCGATTTTTTGTTTTCGATCTGTTTTGTGTTTTTTCGTGTGATTTCGTGGTTCCAGTCTTAAAAACGGAACCGAAACCACAGAATGACACAAATCAAAACAAAGAATAAAGGGGTTGAGATCTTTGATATAAAGTTGTCTGGAAAGGTGCAAGAGCGGTTGAATTGGCAGCATTGGAAATGCTGTGAACCTCAAAAGGGTTCCGTGGGTTCGAATCCCACCCTTTCCGCCAGAATTAAAGGATAAAGGCGAAAGGATAAAGGATAAAGTGAAGAATCCTGAATCTTTTCGCCTTTTTCTTTTTTGCACTTTGACTATGGATAATGATTTAAAGATTAGAACTAAAGATTTCGCTGTCCGAATCATCCGGTTATTTGCGGCTTTGCCGAAATCAACCGAAGCTCAGGTTCTCGGAAAGCAGGTCTTAAGATCCGGAACATCGGTCGGAGCCCAATATCGCGAATCGCAGCACGCAAAATCCGACGCCGACTTTATAAGCAAGATCGAAGGCTCTCTGCAAGAGCTCGAAGAAACAACCTACTGGCTCGAACTGATAGAAGAAATGCAGCTTTTCCCATCCGAAAAACTAAAACCGATCCAACAAGAAACCAAAGAACTAACCGCGAGCTTTGTAACAATAGTAAAAAAGGTTAAGTCGAGAAAACAATAAAATCGCTCCTCCGCACTTTATCCTTTCCCCTTTATCCTTTATCCTTTACCCTGGCTTCAGGCTCCGCACAAGGTTTGAGTTGTGAACTCCGCTAGACGAGGAATCGAGCAACGGCAGCAATTTCAGTCTGTGTTGCGGTTA
>JACMMN010000106.1 GCA_014379075.1 Pyrinomonadaceae bacterium
TCTGCAGTTGATCGAACGGCGGCAGCGTTCGGCCTTCCGGCAGCGGCTGGTAAAAGGTGAGGTAAAATTTGCCCTGCGCTTCGGCAAGCCAGCCAACCCAGCCGTTTGAAAACGTCGCGTACCATTCGTCCCAGAACCCGCCTGTTTCAGGGCTCAGCTGGGCGCGCCCCGTAAGCTCAAAACCGTTTCCGTTGTATTTTCCTCTTAAACCGAGCTTGAGCGGCGATTCGGATTCAGCTATGTCGGCGACTTTTCCAAGATCCGTAAGCTGGCGGTCGTTTCTAGCGATCGCCGAACGGCAAAACGGGCAGACAAGCACGACAGTCGAACCCGCCTTAAATTCGACCGGCCCGGCACAGTTCGGACAATTTGCCTGGAGAACGCTCAAACTTCACCTCCCGCCGCCTGCAATTTCAAATCCGAAAATTCAGATTTGAGATTCCCGCGTTCTATCTTCGTAACATTGACCGTTTCCGCCCCAATGGCTTCTTTGAGATTCTCCTCCCATTCCCATTCCGGCCGCGTGCGGCAGCAGTAAAGATTAAAGGTTGCAGTTTGATGTTCGGGATAGGTGTGACAGGCCAGATGCGATTCGGTCAGGGCTACAAGGCCCGTAACGCCGCCTTCGCCGTCGAATTTATGCCAGAGGGCGTCAAGCGTCTTCAGGCCTAGATCATCGACGATTCGAGCGAAGACACCGCGCAAGATTTCCTCGTCGCGTAATTTGTCCTGATCACAGCCTGCGGCTTCGATCAGCCATTCCGTTCCAACAATCATCCGGTTTAACCTAAAACAATCTACGACGAAATCTGCAACAATGTTTTGAACTTCTATTCCGGGCGGTATAATGAGCTTTATAGACCTATGCTGAACAAAACTATAACCAAATTTTTCATATTTGTCATTTTGGCGACACTCGTTTCGATATGCACTGCCGCTTGCCATAACAATGCCGCCGGAGGCGATGAGCCGCCGTCATTCGACCGGGCGAAATCGCTTTACGATGACCCCCAAATTGTCGGCAAGATAGAATCAAATGAGATAAAGGAAAGCAGCGGCATTGCGGCGTCAAAATGCCAGGAAGACGTCATTTGGACTCACAATGATTCGGGTGATGGTCCGTTTATTTATGCCCTGAATTCCAAAGGAAAGCATCTCGGCACATGGCAGGTTGAGGATGCCGGGAATTTCGACTGGGAGGATATGGCGAGTTCAAAGGACAACTTTGGACGATGCTACTTATACATCGGTGAGATCGGCAATACAAAGGACAACGAGCGAACGGAGCATAAGATCTACCGTGTTGCGGAGCCGTCCATGGCCGATTCGGATTCAAATTCCACAAGTAAGAATGCCCGCCAAACAGCATCGGCGGACGTTTTGACATTCAGCTATCCCGATTCACGGCAAGACGCTGAAACGTTGATGGTTCATCCGCAAACGGAAGATATTTATGTTTTAACAAAACATAGGAACAAGCCGTCCGGTATCTACAAAATTAAGCACGTTTTCAATCTGCCGCCAACGGCGATCGCCGAGAAGATCGCGGACATCACCGTTCCCGCCGTGCCAAACGGCCTTTTGACCGGCGGCGAAATATCATCCAGCGGCAACCGAGTGATCCTATGCGACTATTTCGCCGGATATGAACTCGTTTTACCCGATGGCGCGGGTAACTTCGATGACATATGGAAACAGAAAGCGTCAGTTATAGAATTGGGAGAAAGGAAGCAAGGCGAAGCTATAGGTTATTCAAACGACGGACTTTCGATACTGGCAACGAGCGAGGGCAAGAATTCTCCGCTCATCGAAGTTAAGAAACGAAAATAGTCGTAAAAAAACCGACGCCTGGGTTAAGACGTCGGCTTATCTGATATGGATTGCAGACTACTGTGTGATCGTAAATCTGCCCTTGTTCTCTATAACCTGTCCGCCGACGCGGTCTTTGGTCACGATCTTGATCTCGTAATCACCCAAAGGCATGGTGTCGGTAGGCAGCAGCCGGGCTAATGTCAGCCGCTGGCCGGAGTCGCTAAGGCCGCTCCAATCTTCCGATTGCCGCAGCACTTCCTTGCCGCCTTTCGACAAGATGTATTCGACATCTACGGCCGGCCGCAGCGTCGTCTGATCGACTCCCGCATTGTAAACCTGCAGGTAAACGCCGACTTCCTGTCCTTGCTTGTAGTTGCCCGCAAGATTCGGGATCACCTTGGAGTTTCCGATCACGAACATTCCGCCAATGTCGCGCTCATTTGTGCTGCGAAGTTTGGAGGCGAGGATCAAAGTCGATGTCGAAAGCTTCTTTTCGTCGTAACGCGGGACGGTAAATCCTTGGTTGACGATGCCCTTATTTCCCGTAACGACATCGCGTACCACGACATCGACCTTGTACGTACCAGGTGTCAAGGCGATCGCTTTTTGATAGATCGATTTTCTGTCCTTAACCTCTAGCAGCTCGGCCTTTGTCGCATTGGCGACAACCGAATCCTCAAAGATTCCCGAACGTTTTCCCGAAACTGCCGTAATGCGGCCAAAGATGTTCATCCGCGCTGTCTCGAGGCCGCCTTCGTCCTTGAAAGTCAGGTCGCGGTTGTCAGTCTGCACCGTAAAAGTTGCTATAACACGGTCGTCGGACTGCCGGAAAAAATCCACCCGTAACTCAAATCCCAACGGATTGTTATCCAAAACACCCGAATCGCCGCCGGCAATCCCTTGAAGATCGCTGAATTTTACGGCGGGCGGGCGCTGCAGGCCTGTAATGATCTCCATCCGCCTGAAAGGTGAATCCTGTTCGCGTTGAAAATTCTGTCCCCCTCCGCTGCCGGAAATACGGTCGCCTTTGTCCATCCCAAGCTGCTCCGCCGTAGTAAGGCCTGCTCCGGGCACCATCAAAAGAGCGTCTTTTTCGTTGGCATTGCGGGCGATCCTGTATTCGCCGGTTCCTGTCGGATCGACAAATTCAATCTCGAGGCCGTCGCCGATACCGTCAAGATGCCGGTAAAACCAGATCTCGAAAGGATAAGTAGTGGTCGAACCGCCGCCTTCGTAGCTGGGGCGGTCATATGATCCACCCGACGGGTGCGACTCGACCGAATCCGGCTTACCCCATGCGATATATGTGCGCCCGCGGTCGGTTTTCCAGCCGGGGATTCCAGATGTGTAATGCTCGTTAGCGTAGGCTATCCGTTCATAATATTCTTCGCGGTACTCGTTTTCCTCAGTATCTGGATTAGGATCGCGGCGGCGCCAGAAGTTTTCGATAAAATTCTCGCGTTCTTCATCGGTGGCCAGGGCGTCGAAAGCGCGCTTTTCTTCCTTCGTGATAATGTAAGCAACGTCCGTATTGCGCCATTTTTTATAGGCCTCTTTTAATTCGGGCTTGACCTTCCTAACATTCGTCGTCGGATCCTGGCTCGGCTTATCCTTGTCCTTCTGGGCAAATGCTGTAACCGTGCCAAAACTCAACACCAACGCGCCAAGCGCCAAATTTCGAATCAAACTCGCTTTAGACATAACAGTAAAACTCCTGCTCTTTTTTACACCGGAACCGGATCGGCTCACATTTAATAATAGCTTTATAGATATTAGACACTAATCCTTATTTGTTCAAGATGCGGCTAGGCCTTGATCGGGTTGTATACGCTAAGAAAGTAAGGCCAGCGTATCGTCGACTCTACGTTTTAATTTCCTCATCCGTTTTTCGCTTTCGTCCGAAAAACCAGGCGATACCGATCGAAAAGATATAGAGCACAATCATTGGAGCGGCAAAAAGCAGCATATTAGGGATATCGCCTGTCGGTGATACAACCGCGGCAATTATTAAAATTATCACAAGGGCGAGCTTCCAGCTTCGTGCAAGCAAGTCCGCTGAAATGATCCCGATCCTCGCTAAAACATAGGTAACCGCCGGCATTTGAAAGATTATTCCCATCGCCAACATTATCAAGGTAATAAAATCGAAATAGTCCGTGGCGCGCAGAAGAAGGCGGAAATCTTCGCCAAGTCCCAGCAAATACCTCACCGCCGGCGGAAACAATATGTAATATGCAAACGCGGCCCCGAGAACAAAAGATATGGTCGAAAGCCCGATAAACGGGGTCACATATGACCGCTCGTGTTTATAAAGTGCCGGGGATATAAATCCCCAGGTTTGCCAAAGCAGCAACGGTATCGACAATGCTATCGCCGCATAAAGCGAAACAGTCACGTAAAGTGTAAACGGCTCGACCGCCGTTGTGACGATCATTCGTTCTTCCGCATTCGGTTCGTTTTTTACGTCTGCCGCAAGTTCCACCGGAAGCCGCACGCCGGGAGGAATAACGGCGTTATTCGTGTAGATCGGCTCATTCGTATACAGCCCGGAATTTCCCTGTCCGTCTTTTGCCACGACGGCAAGCACCGATGTTCCCGGCTGCACGACACTAATTCCCAGTGTCGTCGATCTATCAAACACGTATCGGCCTTTTTCACCTTCTTTCAAGCTTGAAAGCGGCAGGATCTTCTCGCCGCCGGTGATGCCTTGTATCGGAAGATCGCGTCTTTCCGCTTCTGAAAGGGCCTGCCTTATCGGCACCGAAAGAAAATCATAGATCTTGTCGGAGACGATCCAGCACAGCATAAACGCGACAACCACAATGATAACAACATTTACGAGCCGTTTGCGGAGTTCGTCAAGATGCTCGAGGAAGGACATTTGGGCCTCGAGTTCTTGCTCCTTGTCTGTTTCTATCAGTTCCATTGATGACTTCTTTTTTTGTGGAGTTTACAACCAGCTGCGTTTGTCGGACAGATCGTCGTTCTGAGTGGGTTCTTCCGTAACTTCCTTTTCCGGCACAGCGCTGTCGAAAAATTCTTTATCGATCGACTTTATGGCCGGTACGGGAACAACGGCGTTCGATTCGTCGTTTATCGACGTAACGCGCCCCACAGGTCTATCTTCGAGTTCACCGGTTCTAAAGGCTTTCTCTTCAATGTCAAAATCCACTTCGCGTTCCCAAGTCGATTTAAAATCATTGGTAGTGTTACGCAGATCTGACATAATTTTTCCGGCTTTGCGGGCGAGTTCCGGCAGCTTTCGCGGCCCGAGAAATATTAGGGCTATGATCCCAACCAGGATCAACTCTGACGTGCCGATGGACTCAAAAATAAAAAGAAACACTTTTAACTACCTCGTTAACATAGACCCCAATCAGTTGAATACATTCAGCTTACCTCGATCAAGTGCCTACCCTCCGCAGTCACCCTTCCGATGATCCTGGCATCCGGCATCATCTGTAAAAAATGTACTACTTTCTCCGTCTCGAGACTTATCAATAAACCGCCCGCGGTCTGCGGATCGAAAAGAGCGCTTTGCATAATGCCATTCACACCCTCGGCAAATCTCACTGTTTCGCCGACATAGACACGGTTATTCTTGTCGCCGCGCGTCAGCATTCCCTGGGATATCAACTCCACGACATCAGGAAGAAGCGGCACGCTTTTCGACTCTATTTCCAGAGTTATGCCACTCCCTTTCGCCATTTCAAACGCATGGCCTAGCAGCCCAAAACCAGTGACATCCGTGCACGCGTGGGCACCGACAGTTTGCATGGCTTTAGACGCTTCGGCAGCAGAAGTAGTCATAACCTTTATTGCGGCCTCGACTGTCGCTTCGCGAGCCTTTCCGTGCTTGACCGCCGTGGAAATCGCGCCGGTACCGATAGGTTTGGTAAGAATAAGAACATCGCCGGCTTTTGCACCGCTGTTCTTGACGACCTTGCCGGGATGAATGAGGCCCGTCACCGCATAGCCAAACTTCATTTCCGCATCGTCGATCGAATGTCCGCCGAGAACAACGACGTTTGCGGCGTTCATCGCTTTTGTGCCGCCCAGTAATATCTTTTCCAATATATCCCAATCGCCTTTTTGAGGATAGCAAAGCACCGAAAGCGCCGTCAGCGGAATTCCGCCCATTGCATAAACGTCGTTAAGTGCGTTGTTTGCAGCAATTTGTCCGTATATTTCGGGATCATCCGCGATCGGCGTAAAAAAATCGACGGTTTGTACTAGTGCAATTTCATCCGAAATTCGAAAAACCCCTGCGTCATCGGCCGTTTCGAAACCGACGATCAGGTCCGGTGAAAAATCCTGCTTCGGCAGCTTTCTCAAAACGCGTGCAAGATCGTCGGGTGCGATCTTGGCCGCGCAGCCCGCACAGGAAACCATTTCCGTTAAACGCTTTGTGTCCATCTTTCGGCTAACCTTTGCTTTGAATAATTATCTGATATATGCGGTTCAAATCTTCCCCGCCGTAATATTCGATCACCACTTTCCCGCCGTCACCTTTTGTATCCGCAGTAATATTTACCTTTGTACCCAATTTCCGTTGGAGTTTCGTCTCCGCGGAGACCAGGTTGGGATCCTTTTTGCCGGCAGATTTAGAAGTAACGCCTGTCTGTGGCGCAGTCTTTGTTCTTCTGACCGTGCGTTCGGCCTCGCGTACGGAAAGCGACTTTTCAATGATCATTCTGGCGACACTGCGTTGAGTGGCGGCATCTTCCGCCATTAACAGGGCACGGCCGTGGCCGGCGGAAAGCTTTTCTTCCTCGATAAATTCAAGGATATCATCCGGCAACTTCAAAAGCCTGAGCGAGTTAGCTATAAGGCTTCGTTCTCGACCGACACGCTCCGATACTTTTTCCTGCGTAAGCCCAATTGTGTCAATAAGTTTGCGATATGCCCTTGCTTCCTCGACCGCGTTCAATTCCTGCCGCTGAATGTTTTCAACAAGAGCGAGTTCAAGCAGATTTTCATCGGAAACCTCTCTGATCACAACGGGAATATTGCGTAAGCCCGCACGTTGGGCAGCGCGCCAGCGCCGTTCACCCGCAACTATCTGATACCGGTCGCCTCTTCTTCGGACCACGATCGGCTGGACAATGCCGTTGGCAATGATGGATTGGGCGAGTTCATTCATCGCTTTTTCCTCAAAACGGGTGCGGGGCTGTTCGGAATTCGGTTCGATCTGATCAATACCAACTTCAAGAGTCGACTCCGACTTTGGCGTTTCATCGCCCAACAGTGCACTCAAACCTCGTCCGAGGGGTTGTCTAGCCATGACCTAAAATCTCCTTTGCGAGCTGAATATAACTTTCGGCCCCGCGCGAACGAATATCATAAAGCACGATCGGTTTTCCGTAGCTTGGAGCTTCCGCAAGGCGTACATTGCGCGGTATAACCGTTTTCAGGACTTGCCGACCGTAAAAATCCCGTAAATCTTTCGCTACTGCCGATGACAAATTAGTTCTCTCATCGAACATCGTCAATAGCAGCCCCTCGATCTTAAGGGATGGATTCAATTCGATCCTAAGCCGTGCGAGTGTTTCAAATAATTCGGTCACACCTTCCAAAGCAAAATACTCGCATTGTATCGGGACAAGCAGCGAATCAGCGGCGGTTAAGCCGTTGACTGTCAAAATCCCCAGCGACGGCGGGCAGTCAACGATAATATAATGAAAATACTCCTTAATCTCATCCAGGAGCTTTTTCAAGACATGGCTGCGCTCGGTGGATTCGGCAAATTCAATCTCGATCCCGGCCAGATTTTTGTCCGACGGGAGAACCCACATCGTCGGCAACTCGGTAGGTAATACAATATCTTTGACGGGTTCGCCGGAAATTAGAGCGTGATAAAGGCTTTTGCGGGCATTAGAGCGGGCAATTCCAGCTCCCGAGGTCGCATTTCCCTGCGGATCGGCATCGACAAGTAAGACCTTCTTTTTTTCGAGGGCTAAGGCGGCGGCGAGATTTATGGCCGTCGTCGTCTTACCTACTCCGCCCTTCTGATTTGCAACTGCGATAATTTTCCCCATTATTTTGGATAACGCGAACCTTACGAAAAAACTTATAGTCACCGCGGCGTGTTCGGCTTCTTAAAACTAACACAGGCTGTGATTGATTTCTATGGGCAAGATTGTGGAACGTACCACAATCAGTTTTCATGCAATTGTGGAACGTTCCACAATTTAGCTTCGAACCTAATTTTGCAACGAGATCTGTGGTTTATGTGCTGTCAGGTGTACAAGGACCGTGGAAACTGCCGCCGGCGTAAGACCAGAAATTTTGCGAACCTGTGAGAA
>JACMMN010000107.1 GCA_014379075.1 Pyrinomonadaceae bacterium
ACATTGGATTTTACGCCTCGTCCTAAAATTCGGCTGGGCGAGGTTGAAAGGTTGATAAAGCGGCACCGGATCATTGTCCCGCCGCCATCGCGGCAGACTTTGGTGCGGATGTGCGAGGACGGAACATTCGAGACGGCGGGAAACGGGCCGAGTTCGATCGGATGGTTAGTGTTTGAAGATTCTTTTCAGAAGTGGGCGAAGGAAATGGACGGAGCCTAAGTTTGATTCGGCTAAGAACCGAGAGTATCGGCGCAGGGCAAATTTAGACTGCCTAACGCCATTCGACTACTGACGTTCCGGAGCCGAAATTTGCGTGTATGTGACCTCCGTCGAGTGTACATCCTGGTCATCGTCCAGCCTGAAATACTTCCGGCCGACGATATTGCCGTTGTTACCCTTTTCATAGGAGAAAAGAGTCTGCTTAGGCACACCTTGAAAATGCTTTTTTTCTATCTGTCCGTCGGCGTGTAGTAATTTTGCGGTCTTCATAAATATTAAACAGACAGGTCGTTTTGGGAATTCGCGCCGTGCAAAACCGCGCCATTTTTCGCCGCAATCCAGTGCACGATTGTACATAGGATAAGGCGATCAATGTCGCCGCGACGGAAATCTCTAGATACTGACGAATTTAACTGGGCGTTGACATAATCATAACACCATAACGTCCGGAATAATAGCTATAAAATCAATCTTCCTGCACGCGTTTCAAAGACCATCCAAATCATTCCAATTATTCTAATCATTCCTTTCATTCGCATCGTCAAAATTGGTATTCAATTCCGCGATGGATGCGTTTAGGCTCCTCGGTGTATGAATAAAACAAATACAACCAAACGAGGAGACGCCGAGACGGAACAAAGCGAGCACGTAGTCGCGAGTCCGGATCCCGTGTCCGAAAGCAGCACCGAAACCGAAAGGTTGAGGACGGAAAATGAAACCTTAAAAATGGCGATCAAGCTGCGTAATGCGCGCGAGCAGATCACGCAGTCACTCGTTAGATACGGCGCATTATCACCTGGCCTCCTGTTCGATTCGGCGCAGGCGAACTTGCAGTTCGATGAGAACGGGCAGGTTACGAACGGCGCCGCACTTCTTGAACATTTGAAGAAAATGCATCCTGAACAGTTTCGCCCGGACCGGCCTCAAAATTCTATTGACGGCGGAGCCGGCGGCGGTAGTCCGGCAGCCTATCTCACAAAAGAAGCCCTGTCGCGAATGACATCCACGGAGATCGCAAAGCTCGATTGGCATGAAGTCAGACGAGTGTTGAGCGAGCGTTGAATCGATTCAAAGGAGCATTCTTAAACCACAGCAAAATTACGCTTAAGGCGTAACACTAAACTTAAAGGAAAAACTATGTCACTACAATTTATACCAACAGTATGGGCGGCACGCTTGCTTGCCGCTCTAGAAAAATCTCTCGTATATGGACAGGCGAATGTGTCTAACCGCGATTACGAGGGTGAGATCCGGGAAGCCGGAAATACCGTGAAGATAGCGTCGATCGGCGACGTCACGATCGGCGATTACGAAAAGGATACGGACATTTCCGCACCGGAGATACTGACCGATTCGGATCAGTCGCTGATCATCGACCAGTCGAAGTACTTCAATTTCTATGTGGACAGCGTCGACCGTGCCCAGCAGAACGTGAATGTGCTCGACGAAGCAATGCGCCGTTCGGCGTGGGCGCTGCGTGAAAAAGCGGACACGTATCTGGCCGGCATTATGGATGCGGCCGTGCCTGCGGGAAACAAGATCGGCTCGATCGCAACTCCTAAGGTGCCGACAAAGGATGATGCCTACGAATATCTCGTCGACCTGGGCGTGCTTCTGGATGAGGCAAACGTGCCGCTTGACGGCCGTTTCGTTATCGTCCCGGCGTGGTATCACGGGTTGCTGCTAAAGGATGAAAGATTCGTCAACGCGGGCACATTCCAGAGTGATGCGGCTCTTTCAAACGGCCAGGTCGGCAGTGCCGCGGGATTTCGCATCCTGAAATCGAATAATGTTCCGAATACAACGGCAACGAAATACAAGATAATTGCCGGCCATTCCGTAGCGACCGCGTATGTCGAACAGGTCGTCGATCTGCAAACCTACAAACCCGAGAAGCGTTTCGGCGACGCGGTAAAAGGCCTTCATGTTTACGGAGCCAAAGTCGTGCGTCCGACTGCGTTAGCTGAATTGATCGCTAACAAAGCGTAGAAAATAAAACGCGGATCGAGCGGATAGTACATCTTCCCGGATTTGGAAATACAAATATTTTGGCTGCATCGCCCTCAAATTCAGGTCCGCGACGATCCGTACTATCGCCCGATCCGCGTTCGATTCGTCATTAAAACTATGCCTGAAACACCAATAGAAAAACTAAAGAAAATGACCGCGTGGGATTCTGATCCCGCTTTAATCCTAACCGAGCTCGAAGAGATATTGGCTCAATCCAGCCGCCCCGACGCTCTCGGACTCGAGCCGCAGCACGAAAATTGGACACCGACCTATTCCCTAAACGCCGCGGCCGAATCGGCCTGGCTTGTCAAAGCCGGAAGGGCTAGCTCGCTAAACGAGGTCGATCCGCCGGGCTCCGGCATCGTGACGTCAAAAGTGTTTGACAACTGCCGCTCAATGGCCCGGGTATACGCCGCCAAAAAACTAACGAGCGTAGCTACGAGATAATATACGCATAAGCATATAAGCTATCAGCGGACGGTCATTGGCCGTCCGCTTTTTTATAGGGCGGGCGATCAACGCTCCGAAGTGCTTGGTGATCCGCTGATCGTAAAACCTGTATCTCCCGTCTTTTTCTCGCTGCGTCCGATGTCGGTATCGCCGACGGTAAGGGCGATTATCGGCTGAACGGCCGGATGTGCAAGTACTGACAAAGCGATGAACGCAAAGTTTGTCCATTTCGGCACCCGGCCGTTCCAATGGTCGGTCAGTGTTCTCAATCCATTCCCGTCATCAAAATCGAAGTAAACTCGGTCGGGCCATTTTCTACTGCCTTCGGAAAAATGCTCGTAATTGCCGAGTATCTGCGCGATCGATCGGAGCTGGCGCGAGGGCAGCGGGTCTTTATATTCCGGCATAACGACTATCCGGCTGAAAGCGTCGTTCCTGACTTCACCGACAAACTCTGCGAACGACTCTGCTTCGGTGACATTGATCATTGTATTCGATTGGCAGCAGTGCCTGTCGCCGCCCGATACCAACGGAAGGCAAATAGAGTTCGCGAGGCCGATGACAGCCTGATTTTCGGACCAGGTACGAAATCCGTTGATCTCGAGCGCGTGTATCCAATCGGCGTGTTCGGCGACAAACCGGGCAAGCGACCTTTCGTGGCTTTGCTGGCCTATCATTTCGATATCCCAGATCGGGTGGTTAAGGACTATGAGGACATCGGGAAATTCATTGAGCATCTCGAAGATCTCATGAAGACGCCCGTTGTCCGGTTCGCCTTTTGCGTGGGTATAATCAAGTAGGTCCGCGGTAATAGCCTCGGCGTGTTCGATCGGCAAATTATGGACGCCAACGTGAAAAAACGCGTTTTCAAAAGGAACGGTCCATTCCATCGATATCGGCGCAACCGCACCGTCGATGTCCCGGCGAATTTCAAGATTGCCGTTTATGCTGTCATGGTCGGTGATGGACACCATCGCCTCAAGGCCAAGTTTCGCCAGGTTCTCCTTCTCCATACGAAACACATCGTGGCCCGTTAGCGGCGGCGTCCAGTGGCCTGTCGTAAAGTCGGGAAGCCGTCCGTCGCGCTCCAATTTCCGCCGCATTTCCCGCCGCCAGAAATACGAGACCACCGGAATGCGTTCCGCATAATAAGGGACAAAATCCAGCAGTTCTTTTGAATGGAGCGTGTGACAGTGAAGCGAGACACCCGTTCTGGCGGCTTCACCCAAACCTTCTCCGCGATCCAGGAAACACACATTTTTCGAATTGTTATACATCCGCGTCCTCCTTACTTCCCGCAAACAAAAATGCCCGGACGATCCGGGCATATAAAGGTTGATAATTTGGTCGGTCTATCGATCCGCCGGCTATGCGGCGGGGCGTAGGTTGTTTTATAAGTGCAAAAGTAAAATCCTGGGCTGCTCTGAACATTTCGTTTTTCGGCTGCATCTGAGATTTCCAACGAAGCGGTAAGAATGAAGATAACCCCACTGCGTGACGGCTAAGTTACGCGGGGCTTAATCTTGCGTTAAGAAATCGAAATGGGTGGATTTTACCGCTTTGTGCGTTCGCATGCTGAAGCCCTATGCTTTTTCATCTATAATCACTAGCAATGATGGGATCAATAAATGTAATTGGCGGCGGGCTCGGTGGTGTCGAGGCGGCGTGGCAGGCGGCGGAGCGCAGCGTCAAAGTAAAATTGTATGAAATGCGGCCTGTGCAGCAAACACCCGCGCACCGGACGGATAAGCTGGCGGAGATCGTTTGTTCAAATTCGCTGAAATCCGATGAATTCGGGTCGGCCCCGTTTTTGTTGAAGGAAGAATTGCGGCGGGGAAATTCGCTGGTGATGGAAGTGGCGGAGGCGACGAGGGTCCCGGCTGGTGCGGCGCTTTCGGTTGACCGTGCGAAGTTTGCGGAGCTTATTACCGAACGCATCGAGCGGCATCCGAATATCGAACTTATCCGCGAAGAGGCAGTGGAAATTCCGCCTGATGATATAACGATCATCGCGACCGGCCCGCTTACTTCCGAAGCTTTGACCAAAGAAATAATGAAGCTGACCGGCGACGACCAGCTTTATTTTTATGATGCCATCGCACCGATCATCGCTGCCGATTCGATAGATATGAGCATCGCATTCAAGGCGGCCCGTTACGGCAAAGGCGGCGACGATTACATCAATTGCCCGATGACGCCGGGGCAGTACGCGGTCTTTTTCAACGAATTGATCGAAGCGAAATCGGTTCCGCTCAAACGGTTCGAGGACACTCACTGGTTCGAATCGTGTCTGCCGATTGAGGAAATAGCTCGGCGCGGCGTCGATACGCTGCGGTTCGGCCCGATGAAGCCCAAAGGCCTGCCTGATCCGAAAACCGGACAGGAATATTACGCCTGCGTCCAACTTCGCCAGGAAAATCTGATGGCCGACGCCTACGGCATGGTTGGATTTCAAAATCATTTGAAATACGGCGAACAGGCGAGAGTTTTGCGGACGATTCCCGGCCTCGAAAACGCCGAATTTTTGCAATACGGGCAGATTCACCGCAATACATTCATCAATTCGCCAAAGATCCTGAACGAAGATCTCTCTACACGTGCAAACCCGCGATTGTTCTTCGCCGGCCAGATCACCGGCGTCGAAGGCTACGTCG
This sequence comes from Pyrinomonadaceae bacterium, assembly GCA_014379075.1. Classification (GTDB taxonomy): domain Bacteria; phylum Acidobacteriota; class Blastocatellia; order Pyrinomonadales; family Pyrinomonadaceae; genus OLB17. The sequence goes on from JACMMN010000107.1 coordinate 5,334, forward strand.
AATCTGTGGCGACCGGTTGGCTCGCTGGCATAAATGCAGTTCGCGTTCTGCGAGACCA
>JACMMN010000108.1 GCA_014379075.1 Pyrinomonadaceae bacterium
CTCAGTCGTCGGCTGGGCAAGATCTGAAATTAACGTGTTGACCGAAGATATGCATGAATTCCAGCTTCCCGTGGCATTATAAAGTTTGGCTCGCTGCGTAATTTTTCCTTCCTTGCCGACAACCTCGCTAATGCGGCCCAATTCCGAACAAAGCTGTTCATTCTTGTCAAAAATCTCATTTAGAGTGTCATAAATCTTACCCGCTATCCCAAGCCCGTCCGAAGGCATCCGGCCTGAAAAATCACCTCTTTTGACCGCCGTCAAAAGCTTTAGCAGTTCTTTGGAGTCAACATGATCGCCGCGGCTGCGGCCATTCAGTTTGGGACGACCGTTGGTCTTGGCTTTGCTTGATCGAACGGTTGAAGCTTTTGGGGCGGTTAAGGCATCCATGGGTTAGTTCTCCGATCTAAGAAAATATTCGAATACTTCTCGCTCACAAATCCGTGAAAGGTCTTGTTCCAAAAATGATTATAAAACCGGCGAACAAGATTTTCCACCGAAAGATCGCGTTTGCCGAAGGCGGCTCTAAACAGGAACTGACTCGCTCCCGCTCAGCAATCTTTTGACGGTCGCGGCAAAGATGCCGAGGTCGTTCGGCTTCGTTAGATATTCGTTTGCACCTGCTGCGAAAACATAATCCATGTCCGCCGGACGGCCCATCGCGGAAAAAAATATGATAGGTTCCGTTACTTTCATTGCACGGATCCGCCTGCAAAGCTCCATTCCGTCCATACTGGCCAGCCACAGATCGAGGACATAAAGATCGAAGCGATTTTTCGCTACCAATTGTAGAGCTTCGGCGGCCGTTTCCACGGCCGTTACATCATATGATTCGTCTTCGTAACTCAACAACGCCTTGATCATTTCGAGCGAATCCCGATTATCGTCAACGCAAAGAATACGGGCACTATGGTCGGACATAAAAAGCCTCCGTCGAAGTCGAATTAAAGTTTCTCATTTTGGGTGCGGTCAGCATAACCTGAACAGATCAGTGAAGTTCCATTTTGATTCATTCTTAGGTTCTGCTTGTATTAAAAACGGACAGTTGAGGTATGAATCGCTCCATAGATTACCGTCCGCCAATTTTTTCAGCAAATTTCGTTCCGTAAACCCTGGATATGCTAAAATCCTTAAATACGTTCGTTTTAAGCCATATTTAACCGCCGAAAGTGCCCGTAGCTTTTATAGCAACGCGAAACGAACAAGTAATATCTAATTTTCTCGAAGGAGAATCCCTGAAATGTACGAAATATTTACCCGACGCTTTTTGCCGCTTTTCCTCGTCTTTGCCGCCGCCGGCATCGCTTTAAATATGACAAACATAATCGTTCCGACAGGCTCGGCCGAAACAAAGGACGCCATCACCAACCCGCTGCTCGAAAAATGGAGCGGCCCTTACGGCGGTTTGCCGCCTTTCGACAAGGTTAAGGTCACGGATTTTAAACCGGCGCTTGTAGAGGCGATGGAACAAAATCTAGGCGAGGTGATGTTGATCGGCGCAAATAAAGCCGCACCGACGTTCGAAAACACTATCGCCGAAATGGAGCGTTCGGGCCGAGTGCTGACGAATGTTCAAACCGTCTTCGATATATGGAGCGGCAGCTTGAGCACTCCCGAAGTTCGTGCCGTTGAAACGGAGATGGGGCCAAAGCTCGCCGCCCTTTCCGACAAGATCTATCAGAACGAACAACTGTTTAAACGCATCGAGGCTGTTTTCAATTCGCCCGAGAAAGCGAAATTGGCGCCGGAACAGCAACGGCTGACTTGGGTTTATTACACGAATTTCGTTCGCTCCGGAGCCCGCCTGAAACCGGCGGAAAAGACCCGTCTTTCCGAAATAAATCAAAAGCTGTCAGGACTTTTTACGAAGTTCAGCCAGAATTTGCTCTCGGAAGAGAATGACCGCTTTCTCACGCTTACCGCCGAGGCCGACCTTGCGGGATTGTCGCAGGATCTAAAGGACGCAGCAGCGAATGCAGCGGCATCTAAAAAGGTAAAGGGGTGGGTTATTTCTAATACACGCTCATCCATAGATCCTTTTCTTACCTATTCGTCCCGCCGCGATCTTCGCGAAAAAGCATGGAAAATGTTTATAAATCGAGGAGACAACGGCGACACTAAAGACAATAACGCAGGCATTTCGGAAATTCTTCAACTTCGAGCCGAGCGCGCAAAACTTTTGGGATATGAAACGCACGCTCACTGGCGTTTGGAAAATACGATGGCAAAAACTCCCGAACGAGCAATGGAATTAATGAATTCGGTCTGGCCCGCCGCAATCGCCCGCGTTAAGGAAGAAGTTGCCGACATGCAGAAACTCGCTGATAAAGAAGGCGCGAAAATAAAGATCGAGCCTTGGGACTACCGCTTCTATTCTGAAAAGGTCCGCAAGGAACGTTATGACCTCGATCAGGACGAAGTAAAACAGTATTTACAGCTCGATAAGATCCGCGAAGGAATGTTCTTTGTTGCGGGCGAATTATTTAACTTCACATTCTCTCCAGTGACGAATGTCCCGGTCTATCACGCTGACGTGAAAGTGTGGGAAGTAAAAGATAAAACAAGCGGGAAGCACGTTGGGCTGTGGTATTTCGATCCCTATGCACGCGACGGCAAACGTTCGGGTGCGTGGATGAATGCGTATCGCAATCAGGAACGCATCGACGGCGAGGTCACGACGATCGTCTCGAATAATTCTAACTTCGTTCAGGGAAAATCTGGCGAGGCCGTGCTTATTTCATGGGACGACGCGACGACGATGTTTCACGAATTCGGCCACGCATTGCACGGTTTGTCGTCGAATGTCACTTATCCGACGGTTTCAGGAACCAATGTTGCCCGCGATTATGTCGAATTTCCTTCGCAGCTTTTGGAACACTGGTTGTCTACACCGGAAGTCTTGCAGAAGTTCGCGGTTCATTATCAAACCGGCAAACCGATCCCGCAGGTTCTTGTCGACCGCATTGCAAAAGCCTCGACGTTTAACGAAGGTTTCGACACCACGGAATATCTATCCAGCGCCCTGGTCGATATGAAACTTCACCTTGCGGGCGACGCTAAGATCGATGCCGACAAATTCGAACGCGAAACGCTTGCAGCTCTCGGCATGCCGAACGAACTAGTTATGCGTCACCGCACGCCGCAGTTCGGCCATGTATTTTCCGGTGACGGATATTCGGCAGGTTATTACAGCTATCTGTGGTCGGATGTCCTGACTGCCGATTCTTACGGCGCGTTTGTCGAAGGCAAAGGGCCGTACGATAAGGCAGTCGGTGAAAAGCTGAGAAAGAATATTTTCTCGGTCGGCAACACGATCGATCCGGCGGACGCTTATCGCAGCTTCCGCGGCCGCGATCCGCAAACGGACGCCCTGATGATAAAACGCGGCTTCCCGGTTCCGGCAAAGCAGCCTGCAAAATAAAGTCGCCGCAAAACGGCACAGAAGGCATAGAAAACGAAAGTTCAAATCGTCCTTTCTGTGCCTTTTTTTGCAGATCCTAAATTGTTTGTATTTTGAATGATATATCCACGGCTCGAGCCGAATGTGTCAATCGGCCGACGGAAATAAGATCGACTCCGGCATCGGCATACGAACGGACTCTATCCAGATCCATCCCTCCAGATGCTTCGATCAGCACACTCGGGTTCAGGTCGTGCGACATTTGCACTAGTTTAGCGGCTTCATCGGGCGTTTGATTGTCCAGCATTACAATATCCGCACCGGCGGTTATTGCCTCGCGCAACTGAGCCCAGTTCGTGATCTCAACCTCGATCTTATGCAGATGCCCGACTCTTTCCTTCGCCGCCGAAACCGCTTCGGTAATGCCGCCGGCGAGTGAAATGTGATTGTCTTTGATCAAAACGCCGTCATCGAGTCCCATGCGGTGATTCTTACCGCCGCCGACGGTTACCGCGTACTTTTCAAGCAGGCGTAACCCCGGTGTCGTCTTTCGCGTATCAACGATCTGGGCTTTTGTGCCTTCTACCGCCTTTACATAGGCCCGCGTCAAAGTCGCAACACCCGACATTCGCTGCAATAAATTTAGAGCGACTCGCTCGCCTGTCAATAAAACATCGGCTGAGCCTTTCAGAGTGGCGAAAACCGTGCCTTCCTCGATCTCGTCACCCTCGTTATAAGATGTGTCGATCTCCATACTCTCGGAGTCAAGATGAAAAAACACGGCCTCGGCAACTTCGATCCCGCAAATCACAAGATATTCCTTCGCCAGAAATTTTCCCATCCCGCGAACGTCCGGGTCGACCGTCGATTGCGTCGTAATATCGCCGCGCCCAATATCCTCGGCCAAAAATTCACCGATCGATGCCAAAACGTCTCCGTTATCAAGCCAATTCATATTGTTTTAAAGAAATTAGAGTTATACCCGTTTTGAAGAATTCAATCAAGCTTTTTATTGGCAGAGGTTGTGTCAGAACAAAGGGCGAGCTCTTGGGTACTTTCTATCCTTTGGGGAAGCGTAAATTTTTAGATCGATGATTTCCAAGAGTTCATCTCCGTATCGAAACATCAATTCAATGCGTCAAGGTTCGTATTGAGTGTTTTTACTTGCTGTTCAATCTCCGTTTGCCTCTCGCGGAGTTCATTTACCTTTTCAGGCGGGGCTTTCTCGACAAAACTCACATTGGATAGCTGAGCGTTTAATCGATGGAGTTCGATGTTCAGCTTTTCAATCTGGCCGGCAAGCCGCGATCGTTCCTTTTCGAAATCGATCAGTCCTTCCAAAGGAACGGCGATCTCGGCGTTGGCCGTTACCGCTTTGGCGGAAGCTTTCGGGACTTCCATTTTCTCGCCGATCACAAGTTTTTCAGCCTTTGCGAGTTTTAGGATTTGCGGTTCATTTGCCTTGAAAACTTGCTGAAACGCACCATCTGCGGCGATGTGGACGGTGAATTTATCTGCTGATTTGATATTCATCTCCGCACGGATGTTTCGCACTTTTGTAATGAGTTCGATGACGGCGTTCATTTCGCTTTCGGCGGCTTCATCTATCATTGCTTCGTTGCACTTCGGGAAATCGGCGAGCATGATCGTTTTTTCGGCGGAGCGGTATGCCGGATTGTGAAGCGAACTGCCCGTTCCCGGTAGTTTCTGCCACAGTTCTTCGGTCAGAAACGGCATGAACGGATGCAGCATTCTGATCGCTTGTTCGAGTATTGTGAGAATTCGTGTGCGGGATTGGATTTGTGCCGGTGTTAACCCAGTCGCTACCGCTCCCGGTACTGACCCGATCCCCGCTTCAATGTCTCTCACCATCTCCGCGTCGCTTAAATTCACTATTTCATCCTTTACGAATTCGATGTACCAATCGCAGAAATCGTCCCAGAAAAAATGGTATAGAAGCTGAACGGCTTCGTGGAATTGGTAGGTTTCCAGCGCGTGATCGACGGCTTTTGCAGTTTTGTTGAGGCGTGAAATTATCCAGCGGTCAGCGAGCGATGCGTTGGGAGGTACTGCTTCAGCAGGTTCTTCGCGGCCAAGTGCCGCTTCAGAGGCCGCCTGAAGGTGGAACTCCAAGCTTTTCAAATCAACACACGCTCCGTCAGAATTAATCAGACAAAACCGCGTTGCATTCCAAATCTTGTTGGCGAAATTTCTGTAACTTTCTACCTTTTCATCCCGCCAGGCGAAATCTATTCCCGTCGCGGAACCTGCCAGAGTCATTCGTGTCGCGTCCACCCCAAATTTTGCAAAAACTTCGAGCGGATCGATGCCGTTATTCTTCGTCTTCGACATCCGCTGGCCGTTTTTATCCAAAACGGTACCATGAATAATAACGTCGTCAAATGGTTTTTTGCCCGTGAACTTAAGGCCGGTCATCACCATTCTCGAAACCCAGAGGCGGATAATATCGCGTCCGGTGACGAGGACGTCAGTTGGGTAAAATGTTTCGAGGTCTGAGGTGCTATCGGAAACGGGAGCGATGGCGACTGGGTTCTTATTCTCAGCTGCCAATAGCCCAGTCGCCATCGCTCCCGGTCCTGACCCGTTCCACCCCATTGTTGAGAATGGCCACAGTGCTGAAGAAAACCAGGTGTCGAGAACGTCCTGATCTTGTACCAAATCCGTTGTTCCGGCTTTTTCGCTCGCTTCTTCCTTCGAATGCGCGACAAAAACATTACCGTCCTTGTCATACCACGCCGGTATCTGATGTCCCCACCAGAGCTGACGAGAGATCGTCCAGTCCCGCAAATTCTCGAGCCACATCATATAGACTTTTTTATGCGGCACCTCAGGAAAAAACCGGGGCGCGTTCTCTTCACGCAGCAGTTTCAGAGCCATGTCGCGCATTTCGTCCATTTTCGCGAACCATTGTTCGGATAAAAGCGGCTCGATCACCGTTTTACAGCGTTCGCAGTGCGGCAGAGTTACATCGTAATCCTCGATCTTATCGAGCAAACCGAGTTTTTCGAATTCCTCGACCACCTTTTCGCGGGCGGCGTAACGTTCAAGCCCTTCGAAATCCGCTCCGGCAGCCGCATTCATCGTCGCATCCTCGTTCATTATAACGAGCATTTCAAGGTTATGCCGCTGCCCGATCTCCCAATCGTTCGGATCGTGGGCCGGGGTTATCTTTACCGCACCCGTTCCAAATTCGGATTCGACATAAGCATCCGCAATGATCGGGATTTCGCGGTTTGTAAGCGGCAATAGAATTTTCCTTCCGACAAGGTGTTTGTATCTTTCGTCATCGGGATTTACCGCGACTGCTGTGTCGCCGAGCATAGTTTCGGGCCGGGTTGTAGCTACTGTAAGCATTAACCGAGTCGCGACCGCTTCCGGTTCTGAAACCGGATACCGCAAATAATAAAGCTTGCCGTCCCTGGCTTTCTCTTCCTTTACTTCGAGATCGGAAAGGACCGTTTTGTCACGCGGGCACCAGTTTACGATACGCGTGCCGCGATATATCCAACCTTCTTCGTATAGCCGCACGAAAACATTGCGGACAGTGGTCGATAGATCATCTTCCATCGTGAAACGCTCGCGCGTCCAGTCGACGGAAAGTCCTTCTTTCCTTATCTGCTCCGTTATCACATTGCCGTATTTATTCTTCCACTCCCAAACTTTTTCGGTAAACGCATCGCGCCCGATGTCCTGCGGCGATCTATGCTCGTCTTTTTTCAGCTGCCGCGTGACCATCAGCTGAGTCGATATCCCCGCGTGATCGACCCCGACCAGAAACAAAGTTCTATAACCCTGCATCCGCTTCCAACGCGTGAGCGTGTCCATCAATGTGTGCTGCAGGGCGTGTCCCATATGCAGTGTGCCGGTGACATTCGGCGGCGGAATAACGACGGAGAATTTTTCGGCGTCCGGGTCCTCGTTGATCTCAGGCGCGAAGAAACCATTTGATTCCCAACGCTTGTAGTGATGCTCTTCGGCTTCTTTCGGATCGTATACTTTTGCGATTTCCATAGATTAAGATTTTAAGGTTCAACTCAAAGCTGAACCTGCAACTTAATAGGATTCTAAATTAAAAACGGCTAGTTTTCATCTGGCCAACGAAAACCAACCGTTAAAATATTGAAGTAAGGTCGTGCTAATACTTTTCCGCTAGTTTCTCAACAACCTTTTGGACGATGATCTCCATTAATTCGGGCGATAGGCTGACAACCTGTTTATTTCCGCCCGCGACGACGGCATCGGCTGGAGTCGCGAATTCAATGGTTTTGCCCTCGCTGAAATCGGGTAATTCGAGAAGATCAAGATCTTCGAAAGCGTATGCCGGTTGGGAAACTTCACTTGGAATTGCGTTAAAACTAACTGTTTGAGCTGCCGATAATTCAGTCGTCGACTTCTCATCCGGCTCCTCAAAAATGGCGGGTTCGTGCGTCGTTTCACCTTCCGCTTCCGATTCGCCTTCCGTCTCCGGGTCGGCCGCCGGTAGATCGTCATATGCGGGAGCGTCGAACGGTGAACTATATTGATTGTTCGAAGATTCCTCGGCGGGCGGTTCTCCCTGCGGCAGAGGTTCGAATTCGATCGAGCTTTCCTCCTGCGGAAAAGCAGCACCGAAATCGTCATCGTCCGAATATTCCGGCTCGGATTCGGCGAAACTCGTCTCGATCATTTCATCGTCAAACCCGTCGTCGGCTAAAACGGACTCGGCCGTTTCGACGTCCGGGATATCGACAGTTTCCGCAAAACTTTGTCGATACAGGCTTTCTATATCGTCCGTTTCAGGCTCTTCCGGCGGCGTTTCGGCTGCGATAAGTAGATCTGAAACCTGTGCGACCAGTTCACGGATCGATTGAAACGGCTTGGTGAGGTATGCACTCGCTCCGACACGGTTGGCTTCCTCTTCATCGAACGGCTCGAATGACCCGACCAACAGAATTACCGGAATATCTTTGGTGTCTTCATTTTGGCGGATCATCTCGCAGATCTGATACCCGTTTTTGCCGGGCATATGCACATCGGCGAGAACTATATGGGGCGCATATCCGGCAATCGCATCGACGGCCGCGTCGCCATCGCCCACGGCTATCACCTCGATCCCCTCTTCTGCAAATGTTAGGTTTACTACCTTCTGAATGGTGATCGAATCATCTGCCAGCAGCAGCTTGCGTTTTGACACTATCGGTTTGCTCCTTGTCTGAATCTGCGGTTGTTCCCTGAAAATTATCACTTTGGCAGGTACGTAGTCAAGAAACAGGGACTCGCGCGGCGAATACTTCGACAATCATTTTCAATTGGGAATTCGTAAAAGGCTTCGGAAGGAATGCGACGGCTCCGGCTTTAATATTGTTCGACGATGAACGCGGATCCTGTTCGCCGGTCATAATAATTATAGGGATCGCCTTAAATCGATCATTCGACTGCATAAATTTGACGATCTCGTGGCCGCCTATGTACGGCATGTTCACGTCCAAAACGACGGCATGGATAGGTGTACCCGATTGCAGGATTTTATACGCAGCTTTGCCATCCGACGCCGCGATCACCGCAAAACCCTCATTTTCGAGCACGGCTGTTACCAACCGTAGGATAGACGGATCGTCGTCGGCGACCAGAATGCGGCGTGGCGAGATCTTGTTTAGGCTGATTTGGGGAGATGGTTTCATTACAGATGAGGAGGGTTCATGTCGATCCCAACTATAGTTTACCAGAAGCTCCGTTGTCGCGGCGGTCATTAGACAACTCAGCAGCCAAAATAATCGCCGCCTTCATGCTCGAAGCGTCCGCGATTCCTTTTCCGGCGATGTCGAAGGCAGTTCCGTGATCGACCGACGTGCGGATAAGCGGCAAACCGAGAGTGACATTCACCGACGATCCGAATGAAAGCGATTTTACCGCGATCGTGGCCTGATCGTGATAGCAGGCAACGACCGCATCGAATTCTCCCTGGAAACCGCGCAGAAATATCGTGTCCGGCGAAAAAGGCCCGGAAATATCGAGGCCGTAAACATCTCGGCATTCCGCAATTGCGGGCAATATTTCATTCGCTTCCTCCGAACCGAACATTCCGCTTTCTGACGCGTGAGGATTCAGCCCGGCAACCGCGATCCGTGCTGCGCGGCCCAATAGCGCGGAAAACTGACGGTGTGAAAATCGTATCAATTCAACCAGCGGTTCTTTTTTCACCAAATCTATCGCCTGCCTGAGCGAAACATGGGTGGAAAGCAGCACGACCCGCAGCTTTTCCGCAAAAAAACTCATCGCGAATTCTTTTGTCGATGTTAGCTCGGCAAGAAATTCGGTGTGGCCGGGAAAATTATAGCCGCCAAGCGAGATCGCCTTCTTGCTGATCGGAGCCGTCGCGATCGCGTCGATCTTTTTTTCCCGCCAAAGCTGCACCGCGGCTTTTATATATTCGGCCGATGCTTTTCCCGTGATGCCGTTTTCGTCGCCGATCTTCACGGCCTCGTTTAAATTATTAAGATTGAAAACTTCCACCTGATCTCGGCCTGGCTGACTTTGGTCGAAATCAACGAGATCAATTTCCAGAGCGAGAGCCCATGCGGTCCTACGCAAAAACGCCATATCACCGACGATCACCGGGCGGCAAAGTGTCAGTAAGTGTTTGTCCGTAAGCGCTTTGAGGGTTATTTCCGGCCCGATACCGGCGGCATCACCCATGGTTATGCCGATGATCGGCAGACTTACAAGCTTGATGTTTTCTAATTCCGGCATCAATAATCGGAGCCCTGCAGCAAAATCAAAAAGCGTTCAGAGCACAAACTTTAGTTTGCCTTCCTCTTATCGAAGAAGCAACCTAAACTTTGGATCCTGAACGCTTAACGAAAAATTTCTACGCTTTAGTCCGCCTGACGTCGAATAAATGTCGGAACATCGAGATTTTCTTCCCTGCCGGGATCCGGGTTTCCGAAAGGCTGCATCGGTGATCCTGCAGTTGCCTGAGCTTCCATTGCTCGCGGAAGCGGCAGCATCGATTGGATTTGGCTGTCGAAACCGGTCGCGATCACAGTGACCTTTATCTCGTCGCCCATTCCTTCTTTTATCACGGTGCCCCAGATAATATCGGCGTTATCGTCAGATTCCTCTTCGATCATGCCGATCGCGTCCTCGATCTCGCCTAGCGGCATGTCCGGGCCGCCGGTTACATTGATAAGTGCCGCTTTTGCTCCAGAGATAGAATTTTCTTCGAGCAGTTTGTAATCCAACGCCGCACGCATCGCCTTGGACGCAGCGTCCTCACCGTTAGCCGTGCCGATTCCCATTAACGCCACCCCGCGACCGCGCATGACGGTCGTAACATCCGCAAAATCGAGATTGATAATACCCGGCGTTATGATCAGATCGGTAATGCCTTGCACCGCCTGTAGGAGAATATCGTCCGCCCGGCGAAACGCATCGATGAGCGTGATCCTTTCTTCGACTTCGCGAAGCTTGGAATTGGGGATCGTGATGATCGTATCGACACATCCGCGAAGCTCGGCCAACCCTCGCTCGGCCTGCATCATTCGCTTTTTGCCTTCGACATTGAAGGGCTTGGTCACGACGGCGACGGTCAACGCGCCGAGTTCAATGGCAAGCGAAGCAACGACCGGTGCCGCTCCCGTGCCGGTCCCACCGCCCAGACCGGCGGTCACGAATACCATATCGGAGCCTTCAAGCACGTCAAGCAATTTCTCATGATCTTCCAGCGCGGCATCGCGGCCGACCTCCGGATTCGAACCGGCTCCAAGACCGCGGGTCGATTTGCTGCCAAGCTGAATCTTCAACGGGGCCTTGGAAGCATTGAGCGCCTGCAAATCGGTGTTTGCGACTATAAACTCAACGCCTTTAATGCCTGCCTCGATCATTCGATTGACAGCATTTCCGCCGCCGCCGCCTACGCCGATCACCTTGATCCTGGCTCCGGTTATCGGCGGCTCGTCAATGAACATTTTTATTCCGTTATTTTCCATGTGAGGTCCTTCCGCAATTACTGATCCGTCCCTTTTTCCGGGACAATGTTAAATACATTGATCGGGGAGACGATTTTTCAGATTACAACTAGATATTGTGCTGACGGGAAGAAAGCATACTACGATTTGTGGTACAAATCCAGTCGCCGCGTTAATTTTACCTAAATTTATCCCGAAAATTCTCAAACCACTCCGCTACCTTTCGCGAATGCGATTTTCCACCCATATTCCACTCTCTTACCTGCGTCCTCATTGACGATAATGCCAGTCCGCAGGCGACCGCCCATTCAGGGCTTTGCACCTGTTCGGCAAGGCCTCCAAAATAAGCGGGCTCCAGGTATCCCAGCCGCGTCGGAGCATCGAAAACCTGTTCGGCGATCTCGACCATCCCCTTCGCCATCGACCCGCCGCCCGTTAAAATTACGCCGCTAGATATCTGGGCGTGCGTTCCGGCGGCTTCTTGCGCGATGTGCTGGAGAAGTTCGATCGCCCGCGGCTGCATGATATCGCACAAAATTTCCTTTGAAAGCCCACGCGTTTCGCTCCTTCCGACAGGCATTATTTCGATCATTTCCTGCTTCTCATTGTCATCCATCATAAATGAGCCGACGCAGCCATAATGATGCTTGATCTTATTGGCCTCTTGTATAGAAACACGCAGACCGACCGCAATATCCTTCGTAAAATGCATGCCGCCGAACGGAAATACCGCCGTGTGCTGTACCGCTCCTCGGCCGAAGATCATCAAACTCGTGATCTCCGCCCCGATATTTACGAGAGCGCAACCGTATTCCTTGTCGTCGTCGGTCAATGTACCTTCGGCTGCGGCAAGCGGTTCGAGCATCATTCGCTCGACTTCCAAACCCGCCCGACGCACCGCTTTTTGCAGATTTTGCCGCCCGGCGCTTGGCCCGATGACGATGTGGACGAGGGATTCGAGCCGCGCACCGCTCATGCCGACCGGTTCAGTTATACCGTCCTGGCCGTCGATTATAAATTCCTGCGGCAGGCGGTTGATGATTTCCCAGCCCGAGGGCAGCTGCATCGCGCTTGCCGATTCGATCGCACGCTCGACATCCTCCTCCGATATCTCGCGGCCGGCACCTGCGACCGCAACGACGCCGTTTTTGTTCTCGCCGCGAAAATGCTCGCCCGAAAGGTTTACCACCGCCGATTGAATGTCCAACCCGCTCACCCGCTCGGCCTCGCCGACGGCCCTTTTGATCGCTTCGGAGACGGCCTCTGCACCGGTGACGATTCCTCTACGCAAACCACGCGAATCGGCTTCACCAATGCCGACAATATTCATCTTCCCGTTATCGGACGGTTCGCCGACGACACACCGCACCTTGCTGGTGCCAACGTCTAAGCCGATTGCATGGATTTCACGATTCATAGCCATTTCATGGTCATCAGAAATTCTCAGTAATTTCGCTTCCCTTATTCCTATTTCTTCTTATCTAACGTTCTTCATTATTGGTGTTTAAAACTTCTACTGGGCCTTTCGCGGTGAAAGTATCATGTTCTGCCCGACCAGATCGACCGCCTCGAAAATCTCGCCCTTGCCGACAATTGCGTTGATCCCCTTTTTTAGATTCTCACCGAAATTATCCTTGCCGAGCGCGATCGAGACATCTAATCCCGAATCCTCAGTGATCGCTCTGGCTTCGCGAAGGTCTGTCAGATCGACCGACCGCACACGCGACGCGAGGTCAAACTGTTTCCATTCCTCAAGCATTTTTGCGTAAATTTTCACGCGGTCGAGATTGTCCTTTACGGCCTTTTCAGTTTTGGTTTCATCCCATCCGATCATCGTGAATGGCAGTTTGTTTTCTTTTACGTCTGCCGGGGCCAGAATTCGCGCTTCGTTATCGACTAGCACGTCGCCCGACTTGAGCCGGACGATAGCTGTCGGAATACGTTCGATCACGCTGACGCGGATCTCGCTGGGCAAAACCCGCGAAACGGCAGCAGTCTTTACAAACTGCATTTTCTCTACCTTTTCTTTAATTTCAGCGAGGTCGGCGTTCCACGCTCCTGACCGCTCAGTCTGGTTGCGGACGGTTCGCTCTATGTCTTGTTTCGATGCCCGTTCGACCCCTTGAATTTCTATCGCTTTCACATCGAAAAAGCCCGATGCCGTTACATTTCTATAACCGAGAAAACCGAGCACACCGAGACAAACGAGAATGCAAAAACTCAGGAAAAAAGGCAGGAAGAAATTACCGATCCGGCTCGGACCATTCGAAGTACGGCGTTTTGCAGCAGCCGGACGTCGAAGTTTTGCCGGCCGCTTCGCCCTGACGTAAGAAGTTTTATTTTGTTTTTGCATAGCCATATTGTCCGATCAGTCCAAGTTCTTTATATACAGTCGCCTAAAGGTGGAACTACAAACGCTCCAATATCTCATCCGACAGCCGCGTCACGCTTCCCGCTCCCAACGTGATAATCAGATCTCCTTCCTGAAGGTTTTCGGCAACTTTTTGCGCCGCCGTTTCGATGTCGCCGATATAATTCACGTTCTTGTGACCGTATTTCCTGATATTTTCGGTCAAAACTTCAGCCGTGATTCCTTCGATCGGCTTTTCGCTCGCAGCGTAAATGTCGAGAACGTAGACGACATCGGCGTTGTTGAAGGCCAACGCAAATTCGTCCATCAATTCATTCGTCCGAGAAAATCTGTGCGGCTGAAACACAACGACCGTTCGCCGTCCGCCGGAACTGTTTTTCGCTGCGGCCAGCGTGGCCAGAATTTCAGTCGGATGATGGCCATAATCGTCGATAACCGTGATGCCTCTTGCCTCACCCTTGAATTGAAAACGGCGATTTGCATTCTTGAACCCTACAAAGGCTTCGGCGATCTTTTCGAATGGCACCTCCATTTCCAAAGCTACCGTCGTCGCAGCTAAAGCGTTATACACATTATGCTTACCGGGAACGGGCAGCGAGATCTCGCCAAGAACCTGGTCGCCCTTCCAAACCGTAAAGGTCGAACCGAACGTATCGTTATATTGAATATTATGAGCCGAAATATCGGCCTGGGCGGTCAACCCGTAGGTGACGCGGCGGCGTTTGATATTCGGGATAATGAGCTGCACATTCGGATCGTCCAGGCAGATGACGGCGGCACCGAAAAATGGGACTTTGTTTACGAAATCGGTAAAGCATTGAACGACGTCGTCCATGCCTTTGTAGGATTCCATATGCTCTTTATCAATATTTGTAACGACGGCGATGGTCGGATACAACATCAGGAAAGACCGGTCGCTTTCGTCGGCCTCCGTCACGAACCAATCAGACTGGCCGAGTTTCGAATTTGAACCTAGAGTTTCAACGACGCCGCCAACGACGGTCGTCGGATCGATCCCGGCATGTCCCAAAACCGTGGCGACCATCGAAGTCGTCGATGTCTTCCCGTGCGTCCCCGAGATCGCCACCGCGTAGGGCTTGAGGACCATTAACTCCGCCAGCATTTCGGCTCGCGGTATCACGGGAATTCCTTTTTCTTTTGCAATTACGACCTCCGGATTGTCGGGTGTAACGGCGGACGAATACACAACGACCTGAGCGTCGCCGACATTTTCAGCCGCGTGGCCCTCTTCGATCCTTATGTTAAAAAGCTTTTCTAGCCGGTCAGTGTTCTTCGATTTCTTTAGGTCGGATCCGGAAATGACAAAACCGAGATTGCACAAAACCTCCGCGATCCCGCTCATGCCGATTCCGCCGATGCCGATAAAATGTATTCTTTTTACGTGTCTAAACATTGTCAGTCAGTTGCCGGGATAATCCCTCGATCAAATCTACCGTTGTTTCCGCCGCATCCTTTTTTCCTAATTTTTTTGCTGCCGCTTCCATGTCTCCGATCTTCTCGGGCTTGCCTGTCAATTCACCAATTTCTTTTGCTAAATTTTCACCGCTCAAATCCTTCTGCAGCAGCATTTTCGCCGCTCCGGCGTTTTGAAGCGCCTCGGCGTTCTTTCGCTGGTGATCGTCGGCGGCGGTCGGCAGCGGTATCATGATCGACGCTTTTCCGGCGGCGGCGAGTTCGGCACATGTCGTTGCCCCCGCACGGCAGATGACGAGATCGGCCTTTGCAAATTCAAGGAACATATCCGAAATGAACGGCCTGACATCGGCGTTCTGAAAACTCGAACGGTCGTAAAGCTCGCGAACCCTGGCAAAATCGGATTCGCCCGTCTGATGAGTGATCTTCAGCCGCTCGGCATATGCCTGTAAATGTTCAAGTGCGTCAGTCATCGAATTATTTATAGCTCTCGCTCCCTGTGAGCCTCCGAATATGACGATGTGCAAATTGCCGTCCCGCTGCCTCGGTTCGACATCGAAAAACTCTTTTCGCACAGGATTTCCAGTGACGACGCCTTTCGAGCCGAAAAACGGCAGCGCTTCGTCAAAGGTCAGCGCGGCTTTATCCACAAACCTCGCAAGCTGCCGATTCGTAAAGCCGGGCAATGCGTTCGAATCCATGACAAGCGTCGGGATCCGCATTAGGCTCGCCATTAAAAGAACGGGTCCGGAAACATATCCGCCTGCTCCGACTACGACATCAGGCTTAAATTCCCGTAGGAGTTTTCGTGCCTCCATAAAGCTTTTCGGCAGGATCGCCAACCCTTTCAGCTTTCCGATGATACCCACATTTTTCAGACCCGCGCTGTCGATCAGCGAAAGCTGAAAGCCGCTGTCTGGAACTATTTTCGTTTCAAGCCCCCGCGTCGTGCCGACAAACAAGACCTCCGAAGATTCGTCGCGCCGCATTATCTCTTTCGCTACCGCTATGCCCGGAAAAATATGCCCGCCCGTCCCGCCGGCGGCTATGAGTATTCGCATAAGCTACCGCCTGTTCGATCTCTTCGGCACTTTATGCTCTGTTTCCTCACCGCGTTCCGCTACTTCTTTTTGTCCCGAATGCTGCGAAATATTCAGCAAAATCCCCACCGCAAACAGAGTCACAAGCACTGACGAGCCGCCGTAAGATATAAACGGCAGCGGAATACCCTTCGCCGGCAGAATCGAGATCACGACGCTGATATTAAAAAGTGCCTGAACGATAATTCCCGTGATAATGCCGATTCCCAGCAGCATTCCAAACCTGTCTGGTGCAAGCAAAGCCGCCCGCGTCCCACGCCACAGCAGCAAAGCGAATGCGATAACGACTGCCAGAGTGCCGACCAATCCAAGCTCCTCGCCGACGACCGAAAAAATGAAATCCGAATACGGGTAAGGCAGATAAAAAAGCTTGGCCTGACCTTTTGCAAAGCCTTCGCCGATGATCCCGCCGGAGCCGATAGCGTAAAGCGACTGGACAACCTGATAACCCGCATCGTCTGAATGAGCAAAGGGATCAAGAAACGCCATAAGCCGTTCAACTCGCCACGGAGCCACTAAAATCGCCCCGATCCCAAGCAAAACCATTGCCGCGGCCACAGTTGCGATATGAACTATTTTCGCACCCGCCGCGAAATAAACCGCCGAAAATACGGCGCACAATACGATCGCCGTTCCCAAATCGGGTTCGAGAAATACAATGCCAGCCAACAGCACGAGGGCGGAAATACAAGGGATCACCGTCGATTTCAGTTCATCGACTGTATTTTCATGTTTCGTCAGAAAGTACGCCAGAAATATAGGCAGCGCCACTTTTGCCATCTCCGACGGCTGGAATGAGATGCCGCCGAACCGGATCCAGCGACGAGCTCCATTTATCGGCGGAAAACCGAAAACCGCGATGAGCAGCAAAACGGTGACTATCAAAATTCCGTAAACTACGTACGCATTTTGATATCGGCGGTAATCGATGCGGCTAGCGACGAACATAACGCCTAAGCCTATGAGTGTGAATGCAAACTGTTTGTAAAAATATGTATACTGGCTTTGCGACTCCCGCAAAGCGATCATCGCCGACGCACTGTAAACCATCGCCGCGCCGAACATCGCCAGCCCTGCGGCGGTAGCGAATAAAAACCAGTCTGTGCGAAGTCTTCCAGTCATTTTTTCTACAAAACGTTACGCGGATCGCAAAGCACGACGATCACCGTATATTTTTTTTCAAGTTCAACGAGTTCCTTGTCGCCGTCCTTTCTATCTTGTGCATCCTCTTCAAAACCGGCGGAAACACCACGACAAATCGGATCATAAAAGCGGATCTCGCGTCCCTTTCCATCGACTAACTTATCTTCTTTGTAATAAGCCTTTAGCTCATTTAATCTCTTTTCAACGGTAGTATTGTCGGAAGAAATAACCTTTCCTTCCTTATTCTTAATATCCTTTCGGACTTCCGTCTCAAGTTTAATATTTTCCGGCAAGCGGTCGAATTTGGCGGCGGGTTTGGGTGTCGGGGTCGCTTCCGTTAAAGAATTATTCATGATTTTGCGGTCACAATTCTGATTGCTTTGAATCAGGCCAAGGAAAGCCAGGATTATTATGACGGTGATCTTCATTTTGCTTCTCCCGCGTGGGCTTGCGCGTTCAGGCTTAACACCTCTTTTTTGAAAACCATCCCGCGTTCTTCATAACTTTTGAACATATCGAAGCTGGCGCAGGCCGGAGCCAGCAAAACCGCATCGCCGCTTTGCGCATGTTCAAAACTCTTCCTTACCGCATCACGCATGGACTCAGCCCGAATGATCTCCGCGTAGCCTCTAAGCTGAGATTCGATATTATCGCCGTCCTCGCCGATCACAATAAGCGTTCGAACCGATCTTTCGATCAGATCGATCAGCGGGTCATACGGAGCGTTTTTTCCGCGTCCGCCAACGATCAGGACGGTCTTCCCCTGATTTTCGCTCAACGCGTCGAGTGCTTTCGCGGCCGCATCGACGGACGTGGCTTTCGAATCGTTGTAGAAATGTACGCCGTTGATCTCCGCGACAAACTCGATCCGGTGTTCGACTCCTTTAAAATTGACGATCGTCTCACGCATCGAATCCGGCGATGCTCCGCAGGCCAACCCGGCAGCCAAGGCAGCCAAAACATTTTCGACGTTATGCAGCCCGCGAAGAAATATCTCGTCCCGCGTCGTCAAAATTTTTTCCTTCCCGTTCGACCTGCACACCAGATCGCGGCCGCGAAGGAACAACCCTTCGTCCAATTCCCTTTTCACGCTAAAAAGCGACACATTGGCCTTTAATCCTTTTGTCCAACTCGCGGTTATCACGTCGTCCGCATTCAGGATCGCGACATCGTCCGCCGTCTGATTCATGAAGATACGATGCTTGGCGAGGGCGTAATCAAGAAACGATTCATAACGGTCAAGGTGATTCGGCGTCACATTCAAACAGATCGCCGCATTCGGATGAAAATCTTTGATCGTTTCAAGCTGAAAGCTCGATAGCTCAACCACTGTCCACGTATCATCGGCCGAACTTTCGGCCAAACTCAAAAGCGGCGTGCCGATATTGCCTCCGACCTGCGTTTCGATGCCGGCATTTTGCAAAATTTCACCGATCAGCGTCGTCGTCGTGGTTTTTCCGTTCGATCCGGTAATACCGACTATCCGGCCCTTCATAAAACGATATGCCAGTTCGACTTCGCCAATAACTTCACCGTCGTTTCGATCTACGTAACGAGCGGGAATGGTATTCGTCGGCACACCCGGCGATATCACGACCAAGTCTATCTGATCCAAAAGCCACGACGGGATCTGCCCGCCCATCAGGCCCACATTGTGCGTTTGCTTCAAAGATCTTGCCGCGTCCGGCCAATTCTCCAGTTCGTTCTTATCGTGCAGAGCGACAACCGCACCGCGTTCCGCCAAAAATTGTGCGGAAGCGGTGCCGGATTTTCCGGCCCCGAGGACAAGAGCTTTTTTTCCTGATAACTTCACTTTCTCATCTCAGCTTCAACGTCGATAGACTCAGCAACGCAAACAATATCGCCACGATAAGGAAGCGAAATACGATCTTCGGCTCCTTCCATCCCGACAGCTGGAAATGGTGATGCAGCGGTGCCTGGCGAAATATACGCTTTCCGACGCCGCTGTTTCGCTTCGTAAATTTGAAATAAGAAACCTGCAGCATCACCGAAACCGCTTCGAGAATGAACACACCGCCGATAAACGGCAGGAGAAATTCCTGCTTCGTCAAAATGGCGACCGTGCCGAGAGCTCCACCGATAGCAAGCGACCCGACATCGCCCATAAAAACTTCCGCGGGCGGTGAGTTGTACCACAAGAAACCCAGGCTCGCACCGACCATCGCTCCGCAAAATATTGTCAGTTCGGACGATGACGGATTATGCGTCAGGTCGAGATATTCCGACCATCGCCGGTCGCTCGCGACATATGTCAACGCAGTCAGAGCCGACATCGCGATAAATGTCACGCTGGTCGCCAATCCGTCAAGGCCGTCCGTCAAATTCACCGCGTTCGACGATCCAAGCAGCACAAAAATTATAAAGACCAAGTAAACTATCGGCCCGACGTAACTGATACTGATCGCCGGATTGGTTTCCGCAGTGGCTTTTATGAAAGGAATGCTCAGGTTCCACGCATAATTCGTCAGAAAATAAAGCACCGCCCAAATTCCGACCGCCGTCAGCAATTGCCCCGCCAGTTTTTGTATTCCCGTCAGCCCTAGGCTTCGCTTTTTTACGATCTTTATATAATCATCGGCGAAACCGACTGCCGCGAACATCGTGGTCGCAATCAGGGCAAGCCACAAAAATAAGTTGTCCAGCCTCGCCCACAGGAGCGTCGAAAGAAACACCGAACCGATTATCAAAACGCCTCCCATCGTCGGCGTGCCTTTTTTTACCTGATGGTCCTCCGAAAGCTCTTCCCTTATCTCCTGCCCAACCTTTAGATCCGATAGTTTTTTGATCACCTTGCCGCCAAACAGCAGCGATATGAGAAGCGCCGTGATCGTGGCCATCGCAGTTCGGAACGTAACGTACTGGATCACGTTCAAACCCTTGAAAAAATACGATTCGCTCGACGCACCGTATTCCCGGAAGATCATCTGGTAAAGGAAGTAATAAAGCATTTATTTGATTTGCGATTTCAGATCTGCGATTTGCGATTTGTCTTTTTACAACTCGACAATACTGCTTTTACTCATCGCATACTTTGCTCACTTACCTCGAACTTTTCAATTAGTTTTTCAACCACCTTTTCAGTCCGCACACCGCGCGAACCTTTGACCAAAACCACATCGCCGGGCCTGATTTCACGACCCAGCAGGTCACCGGCAATATCGGAATCCTCTACAAATGTCGCATCCATTCCCACATCTACCGCCGCTCTGACCATCTCTTTTGCCAATCCGCGAACGCCGATGAGCAGATCAATATTATAACCGGCAATTGCTCTTCCAACGTTCCTGTGCTGCTCTGTTTCGTCCCGACCGAGTTCCAGCATCTCGCCCGCGACTACTATTTTGCGGAACGCACTTGATCCGCCTTCAACGAGCGTTTCGACCATGGAAAGCAAAGCCGCCGGATTAGAATTGTATGAATCGTTGATCACCGTAAAACCATCAGCAAAATGCAGCACCTCGCCTCGCTGCGGCGGCGGTTCAACCGAATGGAGACTGGCCGCTATCTCGCTTAAGGACATTCCAAAATTGTGGCCGACTGCTGCTGCCGCGAGAGCATTCGAAATGTTATGCCTGCCGTTTAGCGGAAACGAGACTTCGGATTCACCATCAGGTGTTTTCAGCGTAAATTTCGTCTCGCCAAAACGCGGGAATTCGATGTCGCACGCTTGTACGTCGGCCGGCGAATCGATCCCGAACGTGATAGTTCTCCCTTTGCTCAGTCCGCGCATCGCGGCGACACGCGGATCGTCGGCATTCAAAACTGCAGTCCCGCCGTCTTTCATTCCCTCAATGAGTTCAGCCTTGGCTTTTGCAACGTTTTCGATGGAGCCGAGATGTTCGACGTGAACCGGCAGAACGTTCAATTCAACCGCAACGTCCGGCGGCGTGATCTGCGTCAGACGCTGAATTTCATTCATCGGCGTAGACATTCCCATCTCGAGCACGGCAACGTCGTAGCTGTTGTCTTTTGCCAGGTTCAGAACGGTCAGCGGATGGCCCAATCCATTATTATAATTTTTGATATTGCGCAGAACCTTTAGCCCGCTTGATTGCAGCATGTGGGCGGTCAGCTCCTTAGCGGTCGTCTTGCCCGCGCTTCCGGTGATGGCCACGACAGGTTTATTCCAATCGAGATATACGGAGTGTGCAAGCCGCTGAAGAGCGGCGATAGTGTCGTCAACAAAAATCAACTCGCTCTCAAATTGTCCGATTTCGTCTTTATATTCGGCGAATCTGTCGGAGCGAACGACGCAAGCCGCGGCTCCCCTTTCAAAAGCTGATCGCACATGTTTGGTTGCGTCCTCGAAATCGCCGTTGAAACCGTTGTTAGCATAATCCGGCTGAGCTAGTGCAAAAAAGACATCGCCCGCCTGCACGTCGCGTGAGTCGATCGCAAAGGATACTGCGTCACGTTCCAGCAAGGCGGGGTTCATTTTCGATGCCTCGGCTTTCATATTTCTGATAGCTGTTTCCAATTTCA
>JACMMN010000109.1 GCA_014379075.1 Pyrinomonadaceae bacterium
AGGCTCATCCGAACGCAATATTTCGGCGATAATCAGCTCCGCCGATGTTGGCAAGGCCGTAAACACGTTGCACGAAGAATTCTTTTCCGACGGTAAAAAGCAGATCAATTTGTATATTACCGGCGTCGGCACGGTCGGCGGTAAACTGATCGAACAAATTCGGCGACAGCATGAATATTTGCTTGAAAATATGCGGCTAAATGTTCGAGTTGTTGGTTTATCGAACAGTAAACAAATGGTTTTTGACGAAGAAGGAATTGATCTGGATGGATGGAAAGAAGTATTGGATCAGCCGAGTTCAACCGGAGGAGGCGAAACGGCTGCCATTATAATAGATAAAAATCTTCGGAATTCGATCTTTGTCGATGTCACCGCCAGCCCGGAAGTGGTCGAGATGTATCCACAACTATTGAAAAGAAGCGTCTCCGTGATCGCCTGCAACAAGATCGCGTGTTCGTCGGGTTACGAGCAATATCTAAACCTAAAGAATCTTGCCCGCGAATTCAATACAAATTTTCTGTTCGAAACCAACGTCGGTGCGGGTCTGCCGGTAATTAATACCCTGAACGATCTGATGCGCAGCGGCGACAGCGTAAACAGCATCGAAGCCGTTCTATCCGGCACGCTTAATTTCGTATTTAATAACTATGACGGCTCGCGAAAATTCGCCGAAGTCGTCCGCCAAGCTCAGGCCGAAGGCTACACCGAGCCGGATCCGCGGCTCGATCTAAGCGGAACGGACGTGGCTAGAAAAATATTGATCCTTGCCCGCGAAGCTGGTTATAAAATGGAATTGAGCGACATTGCGAACGAATCGTTTCTTCCCAAATCCTGCCTCAATGGAAGCGTCGAAGACTTTTACGTCGAAATGGAACGGCACGAAGATCATTTTCGCGGCTTGCTGGAAAACGCGATCGCTGATGGCCTGACATTGAAATACATCGCCTCGTTTAGAAACGGAAAAGCTTCCGTCGGCCTGCAAAGTATCGGAGCGGATCACAATTTCGCCAACCTTTCCGGTAAGGACAATGCCGTGCTTTTTTATACTAATCGTTATTCCGAACAACCGCTTGTTATAAAAGGAGCCGGTGCGGGAGCCGATGTAACGGCGGCGGGAGTTTTTGCCGATATAGTTCGAGCGTCCAGAACATGAAAAAACATGTTTTGTTTCACCTCACATGACCATGAAACGGATGAAACAAGTTTTTGGTATCACCGTAAAGCAATCGGCGATACCAAAAAGTAAGGGTTAACTTAATTCAAATCGAACAATAAAAACTCCGTCTTATCTTCAACCGCCTTTATTTTCAAAGCGGTTTCTTCGCTTACTGAGGCGCCGTCGCCTTTATTTAAAGTCTTGCCGTTCACATCGAGCGAACCACTTATCAACTGTAGCCAGGCATGGCGGCCTTCGACTATCGGGTGCCAAACTTCTTCGCCGCTCTTCAGGATCGACGCATAGAGCGACACGTCCTGATTAATGTGTACCGAGCCATCGTCTCCGCCGCGTGAAGCGACCAGACGCAATTTGCCCTGCTTTTCTTCGGGTGCGAACACTTTCTGTTCATAGTCGGGCTGCAAGTTCTTCTTTTCGGGAAGAATCCAGATTTGCAGCAGGTGTGTCTTGTCTGTTTCTGAACTGTATTCGCTGTGCAGTACGCCGGTTCCCGCGGTCATTCGCTGGACTTCGTGCGGGCGGATAGTCTCGCCGTTTCCCATCGAATCCTGGTGCGACACCTCGCCGGAAATTACATACGTAATGATTTCCATATCGCGGTGGCCGTGCTTCGGAAAGCCTTGTGCCGGTTCGATACGGTCTTCGTTGATCACACGCAGATCGCGGAAACCCATAAATTGCGGATCGTAATAATCGGCGAATGAAAATGTAAAATTGGTGTCGAGCCAACCGTGATTGGCATGGCCACGTTCTTTGG
>JACMMN010000110.1 GCA_014379075.1 Pyrinomonadaceae bacterium
ACTTTTTCTTACTGTCTGAAAGACTAAATGATATTCGAATCGAAACAGGAAGTTCTTGACTGGTACGAGAATCAACCTCGGGCACTAACGGATGATTTCATCGCAAACATCCCGTGGGACGAGGTGCGCCGCCATCGTTTCGATAAGAAATTCATCCCGGTTTTGCAGTACATGCGAGATGTCGAGACTCTTACGGACATGTATCACCGCGAAATGCGGCGGACGCCGACCGGACGTGATCCGGTGATCAGCAAGTTCATGGAACGTTGGGGCGTCGAGGAAGTTACCCACGGCGAAGTGCTGAACCTTTTTCTGAACGAGTTAGGTGTAAAAACCGACCCCGATTGGCAGACACAGGTGAGAAAAGCCGTATCGAATTTCTACAATATAAATACATATTTCGTTACCTCGCTTACAAATCTTATCGGCTCGAAGTTCACCGCGACGCACATGACCTTCGGCGCGGTGCACGAAATGACTACCGCGCAAAGCTATCGCCGGTTGATGGAGCTTGCCGACCATCCCGTTTTGACGACGATCCTGAAAGGAATTATTCGCGAGGAATCGGCACATACGCAGTTTTACTGGAGCGTAGCGCGATTGGAACTGCGTAAGAACGATTTTGCAAAAAAACTGGCAAAATTCGTTATCGAGCATTTTTATTACCCGGTCGGCCAGGGTTCGAAACCGAAGGAGCAAACCGAATACACGATCGCCACGCTTTTCGGCGAAGGCGACGGCATGGAAGGCCTCGAAACGACGATAACGCAGCGTGTGCAGTCGCTCCCGGGCTTCGAACAGGTAACAAAGGTTACCGACACCATCGGCCGCATCTGCCGCGAAAATACACCGCAAACGGACTTGATCTATCTCGCCAGATAAACCTCAACGCCATTTTTTATTTCCACCGCGACCTTTCCCTCCGATTCGGCATAATCGAGATGCGCGACCGCTTCCGAGATCGCAAGAAAACGGTGCACGTCCTGGCCGAAAGACTCCGGGAACAGACGCTCGGCGACTTCGTATGCTGTAACGCCGCTTTTCGGCACCAAGGACACGACCTTTCTTTGTCGTTCATCGATAGCCCGGATATAACGGTTAAAAATTTCCTCAAAATCGGTCACCGGTTCGCCGTGTCCGCCGTAAACCAGCGTCGGCGAAAAGCTGCGGAGTTTGGCAAGGCTGACCAGGTATTCAGCCAGTGATTTGAACCGCTTTTCGGGATTTAGGGGATCGGGTGAGAGTATCGGATTCGGCGTGATACGTTTGAGAACGCAGTCGCCGCAAACAAGCGTGCGGTTTGCTTCCCTGACAAAAGAGCAGGATCCTGGCGTGTGTCCCGGCGTGTGAAGCACCTTCAACACTCCCGTAGCAAACTCCAGCTCCATTTCATCCCGGAGCGGCTTGTGGTCGCTGTCTTCGAGCGAATCCGCTAGTAAACTAACTTCGCCGTATAACGCCTGCATTTCTTGAAAAACATCGTCGGGAACACCCGAACGAAGCATTAATCTGCGGTGAACATCCTGTGCCAAACGTCCGAAAAGGTGTCCCGTTTCCCATTCGTGGACGAGAATTTCGGCATTCTTCGCCTCATCACGCACTTGTTTCGCCAACCCACAATGATCCTCGTGAGCGTGCGTCAGGACAATGCGACGAACGTCGGAAAACTGAACGCCGTTGCGCCGCAGCCCGTCGCGCAGTGCATCCGCCGCCTCTTTCGTTTTCGGCCCGACGTCGATCAGCGTTACCGGATCTTCCTTGATCAGGTAAACATTGACGTCGCCGACGTAGAAGGGCGTCGGGATGGATAGCGGAATGATCTTCATACTGTTTCAGCCACGAATTACACGAATATCACGAATCCCCGAGAAAATACAGGAGTGCAATTCCAGTAAATGTCAGAAATTTTTGTGCTTTTTGTGCCTTCTTGCGGCTATGATGGAAAGGTGGATTCAAAGATAGTCATTGTCGGTGCGGGCCCGGCGGGCACAAGCCTGGCCATCCGGCTTGCCATGAAAGGCTTGTCGCCGATGCTTATCGAACGCGAACGATTCCCGCGTCAAAAACTCTGCGGTGAATTCATCTCGCCCGAATGCCTTGCCCATTTTGTCGACCTGGGTGTCTCTAATTCGATGCTTTCCGCCGGAGGCGATCATATTTTTGAGACGCGGTTCTATGAGCCTGACGGGCGAAACATAGGCGTGCCTAGTAGTTGGTTCGGTGGCGAATTCGCTTTAAGTTTGAGCCGGGAGCGGATGGATTGGAAACTGCTCGAACGAGCAAAGCAACTGGGAGTGGAAGTCTTAGAAGAGACTGCCGCGGTTGGTTTATCCCGCAACTCTCCGAGTCAGGGGGTATTAAAGATCCGAAAGAGCGATGGCACGAGTGCCGAAAGAGAGACAGGCCTGATCATCGACGCGACCGGCCGGTCCCGTATCGTTTCAAAACTTGTTCAAAAGAATGCGGGTTATTTGAATCAAACCCCTACACCGAACCGGAACGCTTATATCGGCTTCAAAAGTCACTTGCA
>JACMMN010000111.1 GCA_014379075.1 Pyrinomonadaceae bacterium
ACAGGATAACGCGAATGACATTAATAGCAGGAATTATCAGTCGTGATCCGAATTCACCCGTTTCCGTATCGTCTGCCGAGTCGCTGAAAGATCTGATCTCACGAAACCTCTCGGATGAGCCTATTGTTTTTCAAGACAAGCATAGCTACATGCTTAAAGTCGACATTGGAGCATACGGTGAAACGGCTCACACGGTTGACGAAGACGGCACGCTGACGCTGCTCGCCGGGGAACCGCTACTCAGTGATGAGGGCGGCAGAAAGAGCCGGCAGGCCGACGTCGATTCGATTCACAACGGATTCATACGCCGGGACCGGGAGGTTTTGACAAAGGCTCAAGGAGTGTTCTGTGCGGCACATTATCATTCTTCGACGGGTACGCTTTATCTGGTAGCCGATAAGCTCGGACTACGGCCGATATACTACTGGGTTGATGATGAGTATGTTGTTTTCGCCAGCGCATTGAGAATCCTCGAAGAATTTGCCGAAATTCCAAAGAAAATGGATCTTCGCGCCGTAACCGAAATAGTCGGCCTCAGTTATCCGCTCAGCGACCGCACACCTTATGCAAATATATTCAGGATCAAAGCCGCCGAAATCGTGGAAATCTCAGGCAGCGCAATTTCCCGCAATAAATACTGGAGCTGGGATGACATTAAACCTTCGACAGAATCGGAAGAGGATCTGCTCAAGGAACTTTATGACCGTTTTGATAATGCCGTATCGGTAAGAAATGGTAGCGACACGGCAACAGTCGTTTATTTAAGCGGTGGGCTGGATTCACGTTGTGTTGCAGCGGCACTGCATTCAAATGGGGTTCGCATGCATTCCTTTAACTTTGCAAGACCCAACTCACAGGATCAATCCTTTGGACTTGAATATGCCCGGCAGATAAATTCGATTCATCAGGAAATACCTAAAGACCCCGGCAACCATGTGCCTGACTACTCCTCGATAATGGCCCAAGCTTGGGGTGAATCGAGTTTTCGCGATTCCTTACCCGTAGAACGCCCCGCCATCGTTTGGAGCGGTGAGGGTGGAAGTGTGGCCCTGGGACATGTCCATACTACTGTCAGGATCGTCGATCTTATGCGTGCAGGAAGGACCGAAGAAGCTATCGAAGCTTTTATCGAACAAGAATTTGTGTACCTTCCGTCTAAACTGTTCCGGCCCAAGATTTACGCCCGTCTCTCCGGTATTATCAACCGGGGTATCCGCGAGGAACTCGTCGAAATAAACGCAACCGACCCGGCTCGCGGCTTCTTCCTATTCCTCCTATTGAACGACCAGCACCGTAAGCTCGCAAACCATTTCGAGAACATAGACCTGCACCGACTCGAATTTCAGCTTCCGTTTTTCGACAGCTCTTTTCTTGAACTAATAGCGTCTATACCGCTGGATTACTGTCTCAAGCACAAGCTTTACACAAAATGGCTGGATCATTTTCACCCTTCCGTAACGGCGGTTCCCTGGCAGTCCTATCCGGGGCATGAGCCTTGCCCGATTCCGCCACCACCGGGCCTGACCTATCAATGGGCAGAGGATTTTCAAAAGAAGGAAAGAGTTTCCCAGAAAAAGCATCTGGCCCGTGAGGCGTGGAGAATGGTGACCTCAACCGATTTTCCGGGAAACATACTCAGCAAAAGAAATCTTCGATTGGCTTTCTGTGCACACGCAACCGGCCTTCGAGATTACGGCTATATAATTGATGGAGCCCGAATTTATTACCGATATTCAAAAAAATGCGGAGGACGATTTGATATCCAGCCGGATTAATGTTGTGCGGCCTAATTCTACTTGCCTCCGACCATCTTCGGATCGAGATCTGCACCGATCCGCTTGCCGCCGAAGCCCTTATTTAGGTAGGGTCCGTCGCTACGCATTCTGTAATCTCCAGCGCCTGCATTCATAAAGCCTACTTGACTCAACGAACTCAAAAAAAAGTTCTTTTCACGGTATAGCGAACTTGCGCCGCCAACAATAATATTATTCGCGACCGTTCCGCCCGGGAAAAACTTGTCTATTGTGGCTTGCCCAGGCCCGAGACTGTCGCCGATCATGCCATATTCATTCTCAAAAACTATATTGTTGCGAAAAACGAAGCCTTTTATCGGCTCTCCATAGGCCATTGTTATATTGTTGCTCTGAATGATCGTGTTATTTTCAATTGTCAGGCCATCCCAAGCGGACGATTTAATGAAAAAACCATCTCCGCCCCATTTGTTCTTGTCGATGTCGGCGAATATGTTGTTGACTATTTGCAAATTTTTGCCGCCCTTTGCCTCGCCGCCCGCAAGATTAATCGCTGTACCTGACCCGCGCACTATGTTATTGGAAAATACTACATCTTCGATGATCGCTTCCTTCCCGCTGTCTTCACGCGTTGTGAAAAGAATCGCCGCTCCATCCTGAGCGTCGGCCCAATTATTCGTCATTAAATTATATTCGACGCGAATGCGTTTCCCATCCTTAATTTCAAAAAGATTCTTAACGTCCCAGTTCTCGCGCCGCCAATTTAAGGGTTTATTCAGATGGTTCGAAGCTACGATACAGTTCGTCGGCGTGAGTTCGAGAGTCGACTCGGCTCCGCCGAAAAGGATATTTTCTCCCGCTCCTTCCAGGTAATTATTTACGATCTCGATGGGGCCGTCTGTTGCCCACGCAGCGATCGCCTGGCTTTCCTCGCCGCTACGTTTAATGTCCGAAATATGGCTATTGATTATTTTTATAAATTTGCCGTTTGCGGCAATGCCCCGCCGTTGGCCGACCGTCGGACTTCCGTGAATGTAGACGCGGTCGAACTCAATATGATGCGGCAGATCTTCCGTTCGCTTTTCCTCGCCTGTACCCAGTTGAATTATGTTATACAGCCCTTCGATCGTGTGTCCGAACTCAATCCCGATAAACCGGAAATGATGGGCTCCGTCCGTAGCTGAAAGCACCGGCATCCCCTTGGCGTTTGCTTGCAGCTTAGGCAGAACAGAAGCATATTTTGAGGGCACGATTCGCGTGTCAACGGCCGGAAGCTGATCGGCACTTGCCGAGGAACGAATTGTAATAAATTCACTTCCGGCTTTAACCGGCAGCTCGAATGAACCCTTAAATGTCGCGCCGGCCTGAAGCAGGATCGTATCGCCAGGTTTCGCTCGATTGAGAGCAGCTTGAAAATCGCCGCCTTGCTTGACGGTAATTATTGTGCCCTCAACCAAGAACGATTCACTCGAGACGTAACTCTTAAAACTCAGAAACATACCGGCAGCCAGTGGAATAAAAACGAGGAGGCTGATAAGGGCAAAGCGATATCCTTTTGTTTTTTTACCTTCTCTTTCCATCGGTTTTTGATTCATTTTCGGACTTCGACATTTGACGGTGATCATTATTTTTCCATTTCGATCACCCGGATACTCGCATAATAATTTAAAAATTTTACATTCTTCAACATTAGTCCATCTAGCCTGGTGGCCGATTTAAAGACCTTATCAGGCAGGCCCAGCATTTCCACCAAATTTACAAAAGGTATTTGAAATGCCCGCGATCTATAATTTGTAAACTCGGCGGCAAAATCTTTTAGTTCCTTATCCGTCAGTGGCCTTTCGAAAGGGGAAACGTCCGGCGACTGATACGGGATCATTTTTCGTATAAATCTTATTAAAGCAGAATTGCGAACAGGCTCGAAAAAAATAGCTCGGCCGCCTTTTTTTAAAACCCTGAATACTTCACGTGACGCCAGATCCAGATCTAAATGATGGAGGATAGCCATTCCAAAAACAACATCGACGGACTCATTATCCAACGGCAGATCGTGAGCTGAACCAACGCGAAATTCGACCCTTTCACCGAACCCATGGAGGTCTAAGCGCTTATTTGCCAGGTCAGTCAATTCCGGCGAGATGTCAACCCCAATTACTTTCGCTCCGTGATCGGCGAGCAAAACGCTGTTGTCACCTGAACCGCAGCCGTAATCCAAAACCGTTTTGCCGGCCGCATCGCCCAATAAGTAGTACGCGAATTCGAGCGGGTAAGGCGTATCGGCGGGCGGTTTTGAGTATCTTTCAATAATCCGGTCGCTAATCCGCAGATCGTCGGTTAGTTTCTTTTGCGCTTCGCTGGCGCTCCGTTCCACTTCCACGCTTTCCCACTTCTTTATTTCTACATTATTAGTCATTGTTTTTCACCCATAGAAATTCTTTCGCTCCTCGGTCGGTCATTTCCTAATATTACTGGCTGACTATTTCACAATAGAAATGTAGCCATACGGGCCCGCTGACCGGTCAGTTTTGAAAGGATTCTTGTCCGAGTTCTTTATAGTTACGCCTAATGTACACCCATTTTGGAATTTGTCCACCAAAAGATTCGAAGCGTGCAAATGTTTTCTCTTAGAAACGCAGAATATGGCGGAAATTTTATAAAATTCGCCAAAAAAATACGCGCGAATTGACTTCCTTGATTCATACAAGGATAATCTCAATATTCCCAATCTGGAAATACCCCCAAGTTTCTGGAATTACTTTTAAATTACTTCTTTATGTTTAATAGTGTTAAAACCTATTTAACATATCTTTGTTTTCGCGAAAACCAAATAAATAGTTACGAAGCATTGCTTCTTAACGGTTCCGTGCATTGCTCAAAAGTGTAGCGACGCAGGAGTTTAATTTAGGTCCCACAGCTTACGTAAGCAATAAACACAATTTGTCAGTAAGTAGATTTGATCGATGGCCCGGGCATTCGTCCGGAACCACGGATATTGCTCAGCTACTTCCCTTTAGTCCTGATTTACGAGAACTAATCGAGTGAAACGTCGCTTGTAGGAACGCTTTCAACATAACTTGGCTCGGCATTTTGTGCTTTTTTTCCAGTATTGAACGATTAAAAAAAGGCGGCAGAATCTTTCCGGCAGGAATATCATTTATGAAAAATTACACTGAAAAAACACTTTTTTTAGAAAGGCCTCTTGGTTCACGGAGAATATTCGCAATATTATTTTGCCTTAGTTGCTGGAGCTGCCTGAGCGTCGCGGCGTATGGCCAGACGGTAAAGATATATCCGAAGGTAATAAGGGTGCAGAAGGGGAAGACGAAGATGATCACGGCGGCGGCTTATAATGCGGGCGGGACACCGGTATTTAC
>JACMMN010000112.1 GCA_014379075.1 Pyrinomonadaceae bacterium
GAAGCGCAGGGCAAATTTTACCTCACCTTTTACCAGCCGCTGCCGGAAGGCCGAACGCTGCCGCCGTTCGATCAACTGCAGATCGGCCAGATAGTACAGGAAATTCCAGCGCCGACAGCATTGATCGTAACAGAAAAAGGCACGGCAACATCCATCGCTGCCGATGGAGAAATTCCATACCGGCTGACGCCTGGCGAACGAAGTGATTACGCCGATCTATCCGGCCGTGATAATGCATTCGGCACGATTGATTACAGCATAAACCCACCATGGGTTTTCGCCGGCACTCAGGTAACGCTCGAACAGATAGGCCTCGGGGACGCCCGTCCGGTGAAGAGGGAAGCCAAACGCGTTACGACGGCGGCAATGGGCTGCCCGAACTGCGGCGGTCCGCTGGCCCTTATCGCTCCGGATAAGGCTGAACGCGTAACTTGCCCGAACTGCAATTCCCTGCTCGATGTCAATCAGGGCAATCTTTCGTTTCTTAAAGCCCTGACGCCGTCGCAGGCCGATCAGAATTTTGTTCTGCCAGTCGGTGCCGAAGGTGCTTTCCCGGGAGACGTAAAATTCAAGATCATAGGTGCTGTCGTGCGAAGCGTTTACATCGACGGCGTGCATTATTACTGGCACGAATACCTGCTTTACAATCCGATAATCGGTTTCCGCTGGCTGGTGCATTCGGACAACCACTGGAATTTTGTCGAACCGGTAAATCCCGCCGAAGTACAGGCCAGCGGAACCAGCATTTCGGTCACTTCTGTTCCGTCTGCGATTGTTTATAACGGCAAGACCTACAAGATCTTTCAAGATTCTCCAGCGGTTGTCGAATTTGTAAAAGGCGAGTTCTATTGGCGTGTCGAACAGGGAGAAACTGTGCGGGCGATCGATTACATAGCCGCTCCAGTGATGCTGTCGCAGGAAGTAACGGGAAATGAAATGACTTGGTCGGCCGGCGTTTATATGACGAACGCCGAGATCGAAAAAGCCTTTGGCGTTTCCGATCTCCCTAAACCGTGGGGCGTGGGGCCGAACCAGCCGTTCACCGGGCAATTTTATTACACCTGGGGATTCCTTCCGCTCGCCCTGTTGTTCGTCGTCGCGGTGTTTATGATCCCGTTCAGCGGATTGTCGAGCACGGTTTTATCGCAAGAGGTCACGCTGCCGCCGATGGTCAACCCGACAACACCGCAAACAATCTTCAGCCAATCTTTCGATGTTAAGGCGAACCGGAACATCAAGATCACGGCCTCGGCTCCGGTCAGCAATTCGTTCGCCGATCTAGATATCGACCTGGTTAACGATCAAAGCCAAGAGGTTGAATCCGTTAATGTTCCGATCGAGTATTATACGGGAACGGACAGTGACGGCAGTTGGAGCGAAGGCGGGCCGACGCAGGACGCGACTATGTCTTCGTTGCCGGCGGGCAAATATACTTTGCGAGTTGAAGGAACGTGGTCGAATACGACGCAGGCGATGCCAGTCACGGTCAAGGTCGAGCAGAATGTAGCTCGTGGTGTGAATTTCATTTGCGCTTTGATAATTCTGGCAATCGTTCCGATTTTGGGTCTAATCAGAAAGATATCGTTCGAATCGCGAAGGTGGAAGGATAGTATGTTCACCGTGAGTTCGACGGAGAATTCCGATGAGGAGTGAGGTTTTAACGTTATATTTGAGCTTTCTTTAACTCTATGAAAACTCCTAACTCAAGCAAACTACTAAATTTATGTTTAAAATAATCTATCTTGTATTGGCGATGGGGGTTTTGCTGGCGTACTCGGCATCCGCGTGGTTCGGCTGGGAGCTTGCTAATTCGGGCAGCCGTTCACGGCTCGGCGTGCCGTTTATATATACGGGTTTTCGGGGAGGAAAATAGATGATAAGAATGATTCCAAATGCATTGGGAGTTATCGTTAAGCTCGATCAATTGTTGGAAACACTGGTAACGACGCTGATTTTCGTTTCGATCGGGATAGTATTTTTTGCTATCGCCTACGGAATTCTGAGCAAGATATTTAATATTCACAAAGAGATCGAGGAAGATCAAAACACTGCTCTCGGCCTTGTGATCGGGTCGATCATGATCGGCCTGGCGATAATCATCGCCGCCGCGATCCACGGATAAGTGAATCGGAGACGCGGTGACGCCGAGACACGGAGAGATTTTCTCCCCCGTCTCCGCGTCTGATTTTCTCCGTGTCTCAGATTATGAAACGCACCCCGTTACTATTTCTCAACGTCATAATCATCGCTACTTGCGGCTTGATCTACGAGCTGCTTGCTGCAACGCTTTCCAGCTATGTTCTCGGCGATTCCGTAACGCAATTTTCGCTGGTGATCGGCATTTATCTTTTCGCGATGGGCATCGGTTCGTGGGTTTCGCGGTTCATCGATAAGCACGTGGCCGAAAAATTCGTCGATATCGAACTCGCTGTTGCGGTTATCGGCGGTTTCTCCGCACCACTTCTTTTTCTTACTTTTGCAAACATTTCCTATTTCGGCATTGTGCTTTACAGCATGGTTTTTATGATCGGCATGCTGGTCGGGCTTGAGATTCCTTTGTTGATGCGGATACTCAAGGATGAACTTGAATTTAAGGACCTTGTCTCAAAAGTGCTGGCTCTCGATTATATCGGAGCCCTTGCAGCTTCGCTGCTGTTCCCGCTGTTCCTGGTTCCGCGACTTGGGTTAAACCGTACTTCCCTTCTTTTCGGTATGCTGAACGCGGCCGTCGCTCTCTGGGCTACATGGCTGCTCGAACCACTGATAAAACGAAACCTGACGATACTGAGGATCAAAGGCTTCGTCGTGATCGTCCTTCTACTGATTGCATTTATAAAAGCGGATTCACTGACAACGCTAGCGGAAGATGGGCTTTTTACAGATAACATCATCTATGCAAAAAGCTCGGCTTACCAGCGGATCGTCGTAACGAAAGGCAAGACCGGATATGCCCTTTTTCTCAACGGTAATCTCCAGTTCAATTCGTTTGACGAATACCGGTATCACGAAGCCCTCGTTCACCCGGCGTTTGCCGCTTACGGTGAAAATCCGAAGCGTGTGCTTGTTCTAGGCGGTGGCGACGGTCTTGCGCTTCGCGAGATTCTAAAGTACAAATCGGTCGAAAATGTAACGCTTGTCGATCTCGATCCCGGCATGACCGGATTATCAAAGGCACTTCCGGCCTTATCCGAATTGAACAGAAATGCTTATGAAGACCCGCGTGTCACAGTAACAAACGCCGATGCATTCGTTTGGCTTGATAATACGGAACTCGAGCCCTTCGATGTTGCAATCGTGGATTTTCCCGACCCAAATAATTTCGCGCTCGGAAAGCTCTACACCACAAGGTTTTATAATCTCCTCAAAACCAAACTCAGGCCCGATGCTGCGATAGTGATCCAGTGCACCTCGCCGCTGATCGCGCGAATTTCCTACTGGTGCATTATCAAAACTCTTGAAGCGGCGGGCTTTACAGTTAAACCGTTTCAAACGACTGTGCCGAGTTTCGGCGTTTGGGGATATGCATTAGCAAAAACGCAGCCATTCGAAGCGCCGTCAAAGCCCTCCGCCGGAATTGAACTGAAATTCCTAAATGATAGATCATTCGCCTCAATGTTCGATTTTCCCTCCGATACTGCTTTACCCGCCGAAGAGATCGAAATAAACCGCCTGGATAATCAGGCTTTGGTCCGGTATTACGAAGCCGAATGGCGGAGATTTGAGTAAGAATTTCTGATGTACTTGACTCGAAGAGAAATTCTGAGTGCCTTCCTTGGAGCACAGATCGCAATCGCGGCATGCCGGCAAAATTCCGCGCCCAAATTTCCCGCGGGTGAGATAGTCGGCGCCAACGTCAGCCTCGGTCATATCCTTCGAGAAAATCGCAGCTTTGAAGTTTTGGCCGATAACTGGGAAACGGTGAAGGTTGCTGTAATCGGCGCCGGTATCGCTGGTCTATCCGCTGGGTGGAAATTCGGAAGAAAGGATTTCGACGATTTTGTTATTTTGGAATTGGAAAAGGATGTCGGAGGTACATCGCAGAGTTCTAGCGGAAATCCGGTTTCTTACCCATGGGGAGCGCATTATTTGCCGGTTCCGTTTCAGGAGAATATCGAGTTAATTTCGTTGCTTGATGAAATGTCGCTGATTGAAGGCCGTGGTAATAATGGCGAAGTAATAATTAAGGAGCAGTTTCTCTGCCGCGAGCCGGAAGAGCGGGTTTTTTACAAAGGCCGGTGGTACGACGGCCTTTATCTGAGTGTCGGAGCGAACGACGAAGATAAAAGCCAGTATCTCGAGTTTCAAAAGCACGTTAATTTTTGGGTGAAATGGCGTGACGCAAACGGCAGAAGGGCGTTTGTCGTACCTCTGGCAAATTGTTCGACAGATGCGGAGACAACTGATCTCGATAAAATCACATTTGCCGAATGGCTGCGGCAGAAAGGCTTTACATCCGAACGTCTACTCTGGTACTGCGATTATGCCTGCCGCGATGATTATGGACTAAAACTCGACCAGGCTTCGGCTTGGGCCGGACTTTTTTACTTTTGCTCACGGGTACGAAAATCCGGCGAGGAATCACAGGCTTTTATCACATTTCCCGAAGGCAATGGACGATTCGTTAATCACTTGGCTGAAAAGGTTAAATCGAATATTCGCAAATCGCACACAGTTGTTTCGGTGATACCGAATGATGAAGGTGTCGATGTAGTTTGTTTGAACGGTAGTGAGATCAAAGGTTTTCATTGCGAAAAAGTGATATTTGCCTCGCCGATGTTTACCGCTCCGTATGTAGTTCGCGGATTCAATGAAGCTCCTCCGTTTGCCGCAAACGATTTTCAGCATACTGCCTGGTTTGTCGCCAATCTGTTTCTAAAAGATCGGCCAAAGCCGCGTTTCGTTAAGGATTTTCCGCTCGCATGGGATAACGTTCTTTACGAAAGCCCTTCGCTCGGCTATGTAAACGCGACGCACCAAAAAGGTATAGATTACGGCCCGGCGATCTGGACTTACTATTACCCAATGTGCGCCGAGGATAATGGCCGGACGAAGCTTTTCAACTACGAATGGAAGGACCTCGCCGACGTCTGCCTGACCGACATCGCCCGCGCCCACCCGGAAATTTATGAACTCTGCGAAAGAATCGATATAATGCGCTGGGGCCACGCAATGATATCACCCCGGCCGAATTTTATCAGGAGCGGAGTACGTGAAAAGGCAATGCAGCCATATCGCAATATTCATTTTGCACACACCGATCTCAGCGGAATCGCGTTATTTGAAGAAGCCTTCTATCATGGATTACGAGCAGCCGGTCAGGTGATGAGGCAGAAACACGGC
>JACMMN010000113.1 GCA_014379075.1 Pyrinomonadaceae bacterium
AGAATTTTGATGGACACGCCGAACGTCCTGCTGCTCGACGAGCCGACTAACGATCTCGATATCCCGACGCTGATCGCATTAGAAGAATATCTCGACGAATTCGGCGGCGCTCTCATCGTGGTCAGCCACGACCGCTACTTTCTAGACCGCACCATCGACAACATCTTCAAATTCACCGGCGGTGGCGAGATCCGCGAATACGCAGGAGATTATTCGGCGTACCTTGAGCGGAGCGAAGAGGAAGAGTCCAAAGCCCAAAGTCCAACGCCCAAAACCGCCGAGTCAGTACCGCGAGCGGTAGCGACCGGGGTATTACTGCCGGCGGAAGAAGGATCGGGTGCATCAAAACCGCAAAAATTATCCTTCAAAGAACGCAAAGAACTCGAACAATTAGAATCCCGCATCGCCACCGCCGAAAAACGCCTGCCCGAAATCGAAAATGATCTCGCCGGGTCTGGCTCCGACGCCGGCAGGGTCAATCAGTTATTCACCGAACAGCAAAAAATAAACACCCAATTAGAAACCGACCTCAGCCGTTGGACCGAACTGGCCGAAAGATCTGAAGCGTAAGCAGTAAAAATTAGTATCTGCCGGGCCTATAGCTTAAAATAAGAATTATGTTAAAGCTGATCCTGTTTTTTTCGATGCTTTTTGCCTGCGGCCAGCCGCCGCAGGGTGTAAATGAAGCAGAGGCCCTGGAAACGGCGTCACAGGACGCTCGCTTTAAGGTCGAGACCGTGGCAACCGGACTGGAAGTGCCGTGGGGCTTTGCGTTCCTGCCAAATAAGAACATATTGGTCACCGAACGCCCCGGCCGCGTCCGCCTGATCGAAAACGGGAAGCTCCGGGCCGAGCCCGTTTACACCGTTCCCGATGTCGAGCCGTCCAGCGAAAGCGGGCTGATGGACATATCCATTCATCCGAATTTCAGCGTCAATAATTTCGTGTACATCGCGTATGCATACAATAACGACGGGAAATTCGTAAAGATCGTCCGGTATAAATTCGACGGTAAGGCGTTTAGTGAACAGAAGATAATCCTTGAAGGCATTCCGGCCGCCCCGAACCACGCAGGAACACGTGCCCGCTTCGGCCCGGACGGAAAATTTTATGTAACCACAGGCGATGCCACTGACAGAACGCTCGCACAGCAGCGTAATTCACTTGCCGGCAAAACTTTGCGTCTAAACGACGACGGAACTGTCCCCACCGATAATCCCTTCGTAAATCAGCCGGGAACTCTTCCCCAGATCTGGACAATCGGACACCGCAACGCTCAGGGCTTGGCGTGGCAGCCCGGGTCTGGCTTAATGTTTCAAACAGAGCACGGCCCGAGCGGTTTCGACGGCCCCGGCGGCGGCGATGAGGTAAACATAGTCGAACGCGGAAAAAATTATGGATGGCCGACGATCCATCATAAACAAACCCAAGCCGGACTCGAACCGCCGGTGCTCGAATACACCCCGGCCTGCGCGCCCGCGAGCGGAGCGTTCTATAACGGCTCCGCGTTTCCCACGTTCAAGGGAAACTTCTTTTTCGGCTGTTTGCGCGGAGCAAAGATCATTCGCGTTACGCTAAACGGTAGAAACGTCGCATCACAGGAAGATCTTTTCATAGGAACGTACGGTAGAATCCGCGAAATCGCCGAAGGGCCGGACGGCTTCATATACTTTTCAACCTCAAACCGCGACGGGCGCGGCTCAGCGGAGAAAGAGGACGACCGGATCATGAGGATCGTGCCGGTGAAGTAAAAACGAAATTTAGTTGTTAGTTCTATGCGTTTCGTCTCCTGCAAGTCCAAAATTTGGAAATGAGGAGCTAATAGCCGTTGATTAATAAATCACCATGCCTTCCCAGATAGTCATCGTCGATTGCGGAACAGGAAATCTAAATTCCGTAAAGAGAAGTTTGGACAGGATTATCGCCGGTGTCATTATTTCTTCGAATGCCGAAGACATTCTTCGGGCGGAGAAAATTATACTCCCCGGCATTGGCCATTTTGGAAAGGCAATGTCCAATCTTCATCAAAATGGTGTAATCGATGCGCTCCATCAAGCTGTGTTGGTAAACGGAACGCCGATTCTGGGTATTTGCCTCGGAATGGAATTAATGGCAAAAAAAAGCGATGAGGGAAAAGCGGAAGGGTTGGGATGGATCGATGCCGAAATAATACGATTCGATGTTTCTGATAAAAATCACTATAAGATACCTCACATGGGCTGGAATCAAATATCCATAAAAAAGGACAGTTTGCTGATGAATAGCGTGCCGGAATCATCGGAATTTTATTTTGCGCACTCATATCATTTAAAGATCAATGATCCGGCGGATTTATTGAACGAAACTCGGTACGAGACCACATTTCCTTCAGCGATCGAGAAAGGAAATATTTTCGGAGTCCAATATCACCCCGAAAAAAGCCATGATGCCGGAGCCCGGTTATTGAAGAATTTCATTGAGATGTAATGTTTCGACCTAGAATCATACCGGTACTCTTGCTAAAAGATCGAGTTCTGGTAAAATCAATTCAATTCAAAACCCACAAATACATTGGTGATCCAATTAATGCTGTAAGAATCCTTAACGATCTTAAGGCTGATGAATTGGTTTTTTTAGACATCGAGGCCTCCAAGAATAATCGGTTAATTTCTCTGGATTTTGTGAAGGATGTCGGCGAAGAGGCCCGTATGCCGTTTGCCGTCGGCGGAGGGATCAAATCAATTGACGATATCGAATCTATAATTAAGGCAGGTGCGGAAAAGGTTGTTATCAGTACCCACGCGGCTAGAGACCCTGAATTTATTAAAGAGGCCTCTGAAAATTTCGGCTCATCTACAATAGTTGTTTGCATAGATGTAAAAAATAAGCTCCTCAAGGGAAAACGAACCTGGATTTTGAATGGCAGCAGGTCTACGGGATTTACACCATTGGAATTTGCCCGGCTTATGGAGAAAAACGGAGCGGGAGAATTGATAATTCAATCAATTTACAGGGACGGAATGATGGAAGGATATGATATCGAATTAATCCGGTCTATATCGACAGCGGTCGATATTCCAGTTATTGCGTTGGGTGGGGCTGGAGCAAAAGAAGATTTAGTCGAAGCTTACAAAAAGGGACGTGCAAATGGATTAGCTGCTGGCAGCTTGTTTGTGTATCACGGAAAAAAACGCGGCGTGCTTATAAATTACCCTGATAAAAACGAATTAGCTCTCGGAGAATTAACATTTGCAGACTGAAGTAAAAAGTACTTACTAGAGTTAAAAAACGTAGCGAACTCAAGCCCCCGACTCTCCCCAATTGTTTTCATGAAGATAAGAAGATATCAACAATGTAAGCGTTGTGTGATGGATACCACTGACTTAGAGATAGACTTTAATGAAAGTGGCCACTGCAATCACTGCGAGGAATTCCTCAAAATAAGGGCCAAGCATACATACCAGGGTAAAGAAAGTGATGATTCATTAAACCGTACCGTCGATGCTATGAAACGTGCGGGAAGAGGTAAAGATTATGACTGCGTTATCGGAGTGAGCGGAGGTGTCGACAGCAGTTATCTCGCCTACGTTGTAAAGCAAAAAGGACTGCGTCCGCTGGCCGTTCATATGGATAATGGCTGGAATTCCGAGAAGGCTGTAATTAATATAAAAAAAATTACCCAAAGGCTCAGAATTGATTATGAGAGCTTTGTCTTAGATTGGGAAGAGTTCAAGGATGTACAACTCTCGTTCTTGAAAGCATCCATTCCGGAAGCTGAAACTCCGACTGATGTAGCAATCTCCGCTGTTCTGCATCATTTTGCGGCAAAGTATAAGGTCAAATACATAGTTGGCGGCGGCAATATGGCAACTGAAGGAATTCTTCCTAAAAGCTGGCACTATAACGCGAAGGACCTAAAGTATTTTAATCATATCCACAAAACATTTGGGAGCATGAGATTAAAAAAATTTCCGACCTTTGGATATAGAAAAGAAACATACTACAAGCTAATGAAAGGAATACGAATAATATACCCGCTAAATTTCGTGCCTTTCGATAAAGACGATGCAATTAAGATTCTGGAAGAAAAATTCGACTGGAAGTACTACGGAGGTAAACATCATGAGTCGAGGTACACGAAGTTTATTCAGTCCTACTACATATTCGAGAAGTTCGGAATTGATTATCGGCGAGCTGCTTTGTCCATACAGATCTGTTGCGGCGAAACGCGTCGCGACGATGCGATCGAACAATTGAAAACTAAACCATATGATTTACACGAAATTGAAGAGGGGATGCAGTATATCTCGAAAAAACTGAGCATTTCGCGCGATGAGCTTGAAGGAATTGTGAATTTACCTGCTAAATGGTATTGGGATTATCCTAATGATGATAAGAAATTAGGCATTATCTATGATACTTATCGGTTTCTTTTCAATAAGGAAAAACTAGACAGATTTTGAATTTCGATTGTGAGTCAACACCGGTCAGAACTTACTTTTCACTTTCTAACATCTTCTTAGCTTCCAAAAGCTCGACCTTGTGCTCTTCGGACACAGTTGGATATCGAAGATCAAGAGCTTCCATTTCCTGGACGATGATCTCGGCCACGGCCAGACGCGTAAACCATTTTTTGTCGGCGGGGATTATATACCACGGTGCGTTTTTGGTTGACGTT
Organism: Pyrinomonadaceae bacterium; assembly: GCA_014379075.1. Taxonomy (GTDB): domain Bacteria; phylum Acidobacteriota; class Blastocatellia; order Pyrinomonadales; family Pyrinomonadaceae; genus OLB17. Next base: position 4,658 of record JACMMN010000113.1, read on the forward strand.
TCTTCGATCGCTTCTTTATAGGCCTTCATGTAATCGGGCCAATGCGCTCTTTCCTTAACGTCGCCCATCGAGAATTTCCAGTTCTTTTCCGTTTCTTCGATACGCGAGAGGAAACGCTGTTTTTGCTCTTCTTTTGAAACATTCAAAAAGAATTTGATGACGAGCGTGCCGTTGTCGGTCAGGCCGTTCTCAAAGTTTTTGATCTGTCTGTACCGGTTTTTCCAGATGTTTTTATCTTTCTTAATTTCGACCGGCATCCGCTGCCCTTGCAAAATTTGCGGGTGGACGCGAACGATCAGGACTTCCTCGTAATGCGAGCGGTTAAAAATCCCGATCTTGCCTTTCTCGGGTACGTTTTTGGCGCATCTCCAGAGAAAATCGTGGTCCATTTCTTCGTTCGAAGGCTCTTTGAACGAGATGACGTGGCAGCCCTGCGGGTTAACGCCGCTCATCACATGTTCGATAGCTCCGTCCTTCCCGGCGGCATCCATCGCCTGAAAAATTATCAGAAGCGAGTAAATGTCCTGCGCGTACATCACGTCCTGAAGCTGGGCCAGGCGCTCGACATTCTTCTCGAGGTGTTTTACAGCTTCCTTCTTATCGGTATAATCACCTGTAAAATCGGTCGGATGCTTTTTAAAATCAACCTTGGAACCTTCGGAAACGAGAAATCTTTCAATATTCATATCCTCAGAGATTAACACAAATGAACCTGCATAATGTGGTAAAAGCCGGACTAGGAGCGATATTATTGGCTGCAACCGCCGCGATTATTTCCGCGCAGCCAAAACTCCTTCCCCAAAAAGTAATGCTAAAAAGCGGAAAGACATTTAGTTTGAATTTACCTGCCGAATTCGAAGTGATCCCGGCCGCGGAAGGACTGAAACGCGTGCGATTTTTCGCCAAATCTCCAGACGGGCGAATCATCGTAACGGATATGTTCAATCTCGCCGACAACAGACGCGGTTCGGTTTACATACTCGATGATTTCAATTCAAACACCGGCAAATTCGGTAAAATCATTCCGTATATGACAGGCCTGCACAACCCGAACAGCGTGCAGTTTTACACGGATTCGAATGGACAGGAGTGGATTTACATTGCCGAAACCGACCGGCTGACTCGCCGTAAATTCACGAAAGGTGAAATAAGACCTAGCGACAATGATCCTCAAACAATCGCGACATTTCCCGATTACGGCTTAAGCTACAAATACGGCGGCTGGCATTTGACGCGGACGATCGCATTCTCGCCGAACGGCAACCTATACGTTTCAGTTGGCAGCAGCTGCAACTCCTGCGTCGAAAAGGAAAAGATTCGTGCAAGCGTGATCGAAATGAACCCGGACGGCAGCGGCCAGCGAGTTTTCGCGAGAGGCTTGCGCAACGCAGTCGGGCTGAAATGGATCGGCAATTTCCTTTGGGCCAGCAATCAGGGTTCCGACCACTTGGGCACAAACCGTCCCGACGAAACTTTTTACGCCCTGAAAGACCGCTCCGATTACGGCTGGCCGTACTGCCATTCCGCAAACGGCCGGATAATCGGCGACCCCAAGCTAAAACGCCCGATCGGATGCGTGGGTGTCGTCCCTCCGTATTCGCACTTCCCGGCCAGGAGCTCCGCTTTGGGTTTCGAATTTTTTGACGATGCTCAAACAAGCCCGGTTATCAAAAATTCCTTCCTGGTTTCCCTGCACGGTTCGACGGACAAGGATATCGGCCGCGGATACAAAATTGCGATCATGCGGAAGGGCAGGAAGTTGCAGGATTTTATAACCGGATTTTTGAATAGAACGAAGGTCAACGGGCGTCCATGCGACATTATGAAACTCGATGCAAACTCCTTCCTTTTTACAGATGACCACGATGGCGTCATCTATTATGTAAGAAAGCGAAAATAGCCGGAAAGGTAAGCAGGAATTGCCGCAAAGAGACTCAAAAGTCACTTAACGATTAGAAAACGGATAAATGGAATCGGGTCTTTTGGCTAAGCTGCCCAATTTTTTTGCCTTTTGTGCCCTCTTTGCGGCTATATTCTGACGCTTGCTTATACCGCCGATATACGATTTACTATTTCTTGCATATGAACATTGGGATCACCGTTTATCCAACCTATGGCGGCAGCGGCATTGTCGGCTCGGAACTTGGACGCGAGCTGGCGGCACGCGGACACAACGTGCACTTTATCTCGTCCGTTTTGCCTACACGCGTCACTGAATTGAATGACCGCGTGCATTTTCATGAGGTCGAGATGATGTCGTATCCGCTATTCGAACATCAGCCGTACGACCTTGCGCTTGCGACGAAGATGGCAACAGTCGCCCGTGCCGAAAAACTGGATCTTCTACATGTTCATTATGCGATCCCGCATTCGATCAGTGCTATCCTCGCCCGCGAGTCAATAAAAGAAAAGCGTTATGTCCCGGTGATCACTACGCTTCACGGAACAGATATAACGCTCGTCGGTGCCGACCGCAGTTATCTGCCGATCACTCGCTACGGCCTTCAGCAATCGGATGGCGTGACCGCCGTATCGAAATTCCTGAAGCGTGCAACAATCGAAACATTCGATTTTGACGACATCGAAGTCATTCCGAATTTTATCTGTCCCGGACAATATAGTCGTTTAACGGATTCACCGCTTCGCGATGAGCTTTCCCCACATGGCGAAAAACTTCTGGTACACGTTTCGAATTTCCGTCAGGTCAAACGTCCGGCCGATTGCGTGGAAATTCTTGCCAATGTAAGGCAAAACGGTGAAAAGGCCCGATTGGTAATGGTCGGTGACGGGCCGGAAAGAGCAGCCGTCGCTTACCGGGCAGAACAACTCGGGGTTAAGGACGAAACGATATTTGTCGGGAAGAGAGAGAACATAGCGAATTATCTGGGTGTGTCGGACATCTTTCTTTTGCCGTCAGAACTCGAATCATTCGGCCTCGCCGCTCTAGAGGCTCAGGCATGCGAACTTCCGGTTATAGCGACCCGCATCGGCGGAATTCCGGAGGTCGTCAACGATGGCGAAAGCGGTTTTCTCAGTGACGTGGGCGACGTCCAAAAGATGAGTGCCGATACGCTCAGGTTGATCCAGGATGAGGAAATGCGGCGTGCATTCGGCGTTAAAGGCCGGGAACTGGCGATCCAAAAATACAGCACCGATATGATCATTCCCCATTACATTTCATTCTACGAAAAGGTTCTGCACGAAACCGGAAAGCGGACATCATCCCTGTCCGCATCGAACGCCTCGGGCACGCAGGAGAGATAGATCCACTCTGCTATAGTCGAATGGTCGTTTGAGTGCGGACAAGAGTGCCCGCATTCCGTTATTTATGATCAAACGTTACATGCACAAGCGCGAACGATATTTCGCGATGCTCAACGACAACAGAATAGTGCGCCCGTTTGATTGGGGAACCGAGTTCATCACCGATCATCCGAACGGCGACGATCCGCGAAAACTGTTTGCCGAATACTCGAGGGAGATGGTCGCAAACAGCGCCGAATTTTTCTTTTCGCCGGAGATTTCCGATTTCGATCTTGAAGGCAATCAGCTAATATGGACAAGCGGCATTAAAACACCTTCAATCGAAAACAACACTTCTTACGCAACCTATTTTCCGCACGAAACAAATAAGAAGTCAGCCGTTTTGGTGCTGCCGCATTGGAATGCGAAAGCGGGCACGTATTTTGATCTGTGCAAATTTTTTAATAAGGTCGGGATTTCCGCGCTGCGTCTGACGCTTCCCTA
>JACMMN010000114.1 GCA_014379075.1 Pyrinomonadaceae bacterium
ACTTGTCGGATACGACCGGTCTCACGATCAGCCGAATCTCGCCCGATTCCTAATGGGAAACTCACTACAATTTCTAACAAGATTGATAATTAAATGAAAAGCCGAAATTCCGCCTGTATACGACCGATAAGAAATTAGAGCTTATCGATCTCCGCTTTCAGCTTATCGGCTAGGCTCTTGTCCAGGCTAAGCAGTTTATTGTAATGCTCAAGTGCCGCGATCCTGTTTCTCTGAATGAAAGCGATCAGGCCAAGATTAAATCTCGCTCGTGCGAACCGGGGATTCAGTTCGAGGCATTTTCGATACGCCTCTACCGCCTTTTCAAGTTGTTCGTCCTCAAAATAGGCGTTGCCCAACAGATAAAATCCGTCCGAAGAATCCGGGATGTTTGTCGTATATGTGATCAAGCCCGGAATCGCTTTTTTATAGTATCGGCTGGCTTCGGCAGGTCTTTTGGTCAAAGCGTACGAGCGTCCAAGATAGAAATTAGTTTCACCGTCGTTCGGACTGAGACGAAGAGCATTGTTGCAGGCCGAGATAGCGAGTTCGGGCCGTTTGGTGTCGTTGTAAGCCCGGCATAGGTTGGTATACGCCAAATATTGGTCCGGCAAATATCGTATCCCCGCCAGGGCCGCCTGCACTGCATCCTCATGCCGATCGGCAAGGCTGTAATACCAACTGATATCGGTATATATACTTCCGTCGTTGGGATAAAGCAGCAGTGCTTTTTTCGATATATTTATCGAGTCATCGAAACGGCTCGAAGCCCGGTAAAGCTCTGCCAGATTCCGGTAAAAAATGACATTTTGATCGGGCTTGGCACTGAGCGCTCTTTGATAGGCATCTATGGCTTCGGGAAACTTTTTCAGTTTTTGATTGGCATCGCCGAGAAGCGCATAGGCTTCGCCTAAAAACAGAGTGCGTTTTTTTAAAGCGTTCTCCGCCGCCGAGGCTTGTCCAGCGGCATCGCCGAGATTGAACTGCACCTGAGCGATCTTGAAAAACAGATCACCGCTATTCGGGAACTTCACGACAGCCTTTTGATAGGAATCCAAAGCTTCGCGATAAGCTCCTTTTGCGAAATACATCTCACCGAGTGCGATAAAATAGTCCGTACTGTTAGGTTCGAGTATTAATATCTGATTTATGTCGTTGATCGCCGCATCGTAATTTTTTAGCTGGCCGTTCACTTCCGAACGAACCCGGTAAATTTCTATCGGCCTGTATTTCTGACTTAAAGCAAGATCGAATTCCGCCAGTGCAAGATCGTTTTCCTTCAAATAATAATGAGCAAAACCTTTACGGTAATGGGCATAAGCGTTATTGGGCACCAGCATAACTGATTGCTGATACCGATCGGCGGCTTCACGGTAATTTTTCTGGGCAAACGCTTTATCACCCTCTTCGACAAGCTGTTTCGCTCTCCTTTGATCTTTTCTCGGCTGGGCGCCGGCTTCGGGTGTAAAGACAAGGAAAGTTATCAACAAAAAGACACTCATTCCCAATGTGTAAACTATCTTGTTAGTCATCATTCTAAATCTCCCGTTTACTGAAGCGGTGTCGGTTTTGTCTTGACTGGCGTAGGCCGCGTCGAAGGCGTTCTGGGCGGACGCTGCGGCGTCGGCCGTGCCACGGGCGTCCGGTCCGGCACCGGTGTAGATGTCACTGTGGTTCGTTGCGTAGGCTCCGGAGTAGGCCCGACCGTCATGCTGTTATCGTTGTCATTCGAGTTGGAATTGCCAAAAACATTTCCGCCGTTCGAATTGCTGCTGTTTGTATTCGTTATGCTTTCGACCGTCGGTTCCGGCGTAGGTGTGATCCGAAGAGTCGGCTCCGGCGTCGGCGTCGGGGTTTCCTCGACCACAGTTCCCGGCAGGTAAACGTTCGTGTAGTAATACCAGCCGCCTCCAGCCGCAGCCACGACCAGAAGAAATAAAGCCGCGAGCCCAACGAGGACACCGATCAATTTTCCAGTGGATTTCTTTTTCGACTGAGTAGGCTTCACTACCTCACCAGGCAAAGATTGCCCGGGTGAAGCCGCTTCCGAAGTCTCCTGATATGGAGTCGAAACGGCGTCAAATTCGTTCGCGGAGCCGGAAATTTCCGGGCTGGTGGAAAAACCGGGAGTCTGGCCGCCCGCATCCTGATATGTCTCGGCGGCGGCCCCCTGAAGAGATATATAGGGGGCAGTCGCGTTCGGCTGGTCAAATGTCGATCCCGAATCGAAATCCGCGGATGAAAAATCATTTGTCTCGGAGAAACTATCCTGCGTAGCAAAATTCTCTTCCTTGGCCGGCGGAGGCGGCACGAACGGAAATGCGGCTTCCTGCTCCGGTACATGAAACGGCGAGGACCCGGCAAGAAAGATCTCCGTCTGCACGTCGGCTTGTTTAACAAAACCGGGTTCCATTTCGGCATCGAATGCGATAGTCGCGTCAAAATCCTGGCCATTCGGGCCGCCGCTGTTTATAAACCCGCCCGAGGCCGCCGACTGGTTCTCGGCGAAAACTTCCTTGGCGGGCTGGCTTGTTCCCGTAGGGTCAAGCGGCCGGGCTACCTGCGGATCGCTGACGCCGACCGGAGTTTCCTGCAGGTTGAATGCCACGGTCTCCGCCGATGTCGCCTTCTGCATTTCCGTGAATGCCTTTCGGAGAATCTTCTGCATTTCGCGGGCATTCGAGTAGCGTTTTTCCTGACTTACCTCCATCCCCTTCAAGATCACATCGGAAACCCCGTGCGATATTTCTGGATTGAGCTCGTACAAAGGCTTTATCGGATCCGCCATGCCATTCAACAAGCAATCGGCCCGCGAAAGAGCATCCGCCGGGACTTTATTCGTCATCAACTGGTAAAGCGTTGCTGAAAGCGAATAGAGATCGCTCTTCGGACTCGTACCGATACCGCGGATCTGTTCCATCGGCGCGTAGTGCGGGGTGTAGCCGACAACGCTGCCGGTGCTTCCCGTACCCTGCTCATTCAGGAGGGTTTGACCCGGCGTGGAACTCTTCGACAATCCAAAATCGAGCAGGATTATATGATTTTCATCTGTTAGCTTTAGATTCTGCGGCTTGATATCGCGGTGGATTATCGGCGGTTCGTGTGAATGCAGATAAGATAATGCATCGAGTAGCTGATCGGCCCAGAATAATACCCAGCTTGCAGGAAACGGTTTCTGGGAAATTTCCAGGCGTTTCGCGAGATCGTCGCCGGAAATATGTTCCATTACAAGAAATTGTTCTTCGCCCTCGCCAAAATGGTCGCTCACCTTCGGCAAAACCGGGTGACGCATTCTGGCCAGAATTCTTGCCTCGCGTTCGAATGCATTTCCGAGCATTTCATCGCCCGCGAAAAAAGTGCGCTTTAACGCGACGGCGCTGCCCAGGCGCTGATCGACGGCCAGATAAACTTCGCCCATTCCGCCTTTTCCGATCAGGTGAACGATCAGATAGCGATTCTGGATCATCGTATTTTGAGCTAAAGGTTTCATTTTCATTAATGATTAGGGCATGGAAAGAGAAACTTCCCGACTTGATATTTTGTAATAATTCTCCTTAAACAGCAATGATAAAACAGGGTATTACGTTTGAACTGGGAAAATCGTTTCGAAAATGATGTCGAACCGATTGATACTCACTGTGCTCACAACTACGACGTCCTGCCCGCGTGCTGCCAGCAATTTCCTTTCACTTTCACCCTTCGGGTACACGGAGTTCCCTTTTTCGTCATCGCTCCGCAGTAGAATACCGGAGCATCGGCTATAGTTTTCGAACTTGGGGTTTGCTTTCCCCTTTCCACGCCCAGCGCGCTAGGTAAAGCGGCAGATTCATCAACACTATTTCCGCGATCGTTCTTGATATTCGCGGAAATAGAAGGCGAATCGACGATCAGCGACTTCTTCGACATTTGTAAACCCGGATTTTTTTGCGACGATCCGGGATCCGATTTACTCTTCTGAAGGTAACCTCCCACTCCCAAAAGGGCCAGGATCAATCCGCCGCCA
>JACMMN010000115.1 GCA_014379075.1 Pyrinomonadaceae bacterium
AGATGGACATAGCGGGCAAGCTTGTCTTTTTCGCGCCGGACGACGAGCAGTACTTTCGAATGCGTCTTTAGCGTGCTGATGCCGTAAACAACGTGGACGCCTTCGTTTTCGAGTCTGCGCGCCCACTCGATGTTGTTTTCTTCATCAAAGCGCGCCTTCAATTCGACAAGCGCCGTTACCTGCTTGCCAAGCTCGGTCGCCCGAATTAGTGATTTTACTATGGGCGAATCCTTCCCCGTGCGGTAAAGGCAGATTTTTATCGCCTGTACATCAGGATCTTCGGCAGCCTCCGCGATAAAATCCGTCACGGACGAATATGCTGTGTAAGGATGATGCAGCAGCACGTCGTGCTTTTTTAACTCGTCAAAGATGCTCTTTTTCTCCAGCAATACCGCCGGATGGACGACCGGAATCGGTTTTTCCTTTAGCAGCGGGCGATCAAGCGAATAGAGCTGCATTAGATCGGGAATATCGACAAAACCATCGATCGGATACACATCCTGTTCACCCAGGCCGATCCCCACAGTCAAGACCTTGAGCATTTTCTCGGGCATTTCGGCCGAAACTTCCAAACGCACGGGAAAGCGAAAACGGCGGCGCTGCAGTTCACGTTCGAGGGTGCGCATCAGATCGCCGGCCTCATCCTCGCGGAGTTCGATATCAGCGTCTCGCGTTACGCGGAACAGATAGCCGTCACTCGCTTTCATGTTTGGAAAAAGATGTTCGGCATTCGCGGCTATCACTTCTTCGAGCAGCGTAAATCGGCCGTTTTTTTCGTTTATAGGTATCAGACGCGGTACGGTCGGCGGCAGTTTTATCCGGGCAAAACGCTTCTGCCGGAACAAGTGCCTCAGATTTTTCTGCGTGAAGTTGCGGTTCGGCTCAATGAATAGCCCGATGTTCAGGCTAAGGTTCGAAATGTATGGAAACGGATGGCTCGAATCAACCGATTGGGGCGTCAGGATCGGGAAAAGATTGTCGCGAAAGTATTTATCCAGCTTCCTTTTGTCCTTTGAATTCAAACTTTTATAAGGCTCGACGTTGATTTTTGCATTGGCGAGAGCAGGCAAAACGGTATCGTGAAGATAGGAAACCTGGCGCTTCAGCATCGGGCGAAGTCGCTTTCCAATTTCGCGAAGCTGTTCGGATGCTGTCAGGCCGTCAGAAGAAAGTTCAATTACGCCTTCCTCAAGCTGTTCCTTCAAACCCGAAACGCGAATCATAAAAAACTCATCCAGGTTCGTCGAGAATATAGATAGAAATTTTAACCGCTCGAGAACCGGAAGATTTTCATCCATGGCCTCATCAAGCACTCGCCGGTTGAATTCCAGCCAGCTAACCTCACGGTTAAAGAGAGCTGCACCGTCAAAGGCGTCGCTTAGGTTCGCTTCAGGTGGCTCGATTGTTTGTTTCGCTGTCTTGATTTCAGTAAGCATGATCGGGGCGAAGATTAGTATAGACCATAGCGCCCCGATCCGAGATTAAATTAATGTTACAAGAATGTTACAACAGATAAGAGCTAAGGTAATATGGAAACTTTCGTCCCAACCGGAATTACGCCGAATATTTCTTCTATATCTTTGTTTGCAAGTGCCACGCAACCGTCCGTCCAATCGTTTCCGATACCGCCGCCGTGAATATAGATCTCTCCACCGAGTCTCGTTTTCTGCGGAGGCTTGGCATCTATATCTTTAGCTCTTTTAATGTCTTCAAATTCGTCCGCTGTAATAACTCCTACGTTCAGACCGCGCTCTGCATCCAGCAGCGACGGGTAACTAATGCCAAGCGAAAGATGGAATTTACTTTCGGAATTCCTGGTAAATACGTAAAATTCCCCCTCGGGGGTTTTTCCGTCGCCCTCAAATTCTTTATAGCCGATCGGAGAAAACCCTAGAACCATCGGGTACGATTTGATCATTTGGTCGCCATCCATAATTTCAAGGGTTCTAAGCCTTTTCCTGATAATTATTCGAGGATCATTAAGCGATGAAAGTTCAGGTTGTATTATCATATTGTTCCTCCTATCCTTCTTGCTCATCTTATTCCGCGGTTTAAGATTTCAACAAGGATCAGTAGGAATAGGAAGGAACCAGACGAAAGGAGCAAATTTCCTCACATCTTAACGTTTTTCGCCGGCAGCGAAAACGGCATTTGCTTTATCAGCCATTGCTTTTTGCTCATCAGGCCATCCCTGTTTACGCCAAAATTCAGATAAATTCCTGTACCTCGTTTCCGGATCGTATTTCATCGCCCATGCGATCTTGGCCATGCATTCCGGACAGGCGTCGAGCGGCCTGCGGTCCGTTTCCATCAAACTGTTCGTACCCGACATCAGGCATTCATATTTCGTGCAGTGCCGCATCGAGAACATGTGGCCCGTCTCGTGGATCGCAATTTTTAAGGTCCTTGAGAGAGAAATTTTGCCATCTGCCTTTCCCCCTCCCAAACGTGACAGCGACCATACGCCGACGCGGTCCTCGAGACTGGCCTGTCCAAAAACGAAGCTCCATGTATCTTCGGGGTATAGGTCATAATTCGTAAAACAAACCAACGCCGCCGCGTCGTTCGGCAGCAATTTGGGAAGAACGGCATTCAGAAAATAGCCTGAGCGTATCTGCAACTTATTTCCGTAGACTTTGCGGCTCTGGCCTTTCGGCACATTGCCCAAAGGCCTTTCCGGGTTTAACTTCACCGGCAGGTCGTAAAATGCCCGCATGTATTCGGCGGTAAGATTCAGCATTTTCCGTTCAGCCGGCGTAAAATTTCCTACCGGCAGAATATAGATCGTCTTTCGGTCCGTGGTCGGAAGAATTGGTTTCGATTCGGTATATTCTTCGAAGGTTTCGCCGTTTTCGGGATGATCCTGAAGCCAGTCGTGATCGCGGCTCTGCATCGGCTGGAAAAACGGTTCGACCGCTTCTTTGATACGCGACAATTCGCTAATTCGAACATTTTTGGCGGAGGCTTCTGCATTCGAAGCAGGACGATCCGATTGCGAACATCCGGCCAACAGCACTCCAGCCACCGAGAAAAAAGCGAGAAGTCTATGCGAGTTGCGGAATTTCCTTCCCCCACGAATCGATTGTGATAGTTCTTGATTCATCGCCATCGCCTTCGATTCTTACATGAAAGACACTTCCGGCAAACGGGTATTCGCCGAGCTTTTCGCTCCATTCGATTATAACGACAGCGTCTTCGTCTTCGACAATCTCGTCCAGCCCAACCGCAAACTTAATGTCCGTCCCCTCGTCCAAACGCCATAGGTCGATGTGATAAACGTCGAAATTTTCAGTCTTGTAGAGATTTACCAGTGTAAAACTCGGACTCGTTACTTCATCGATATCAAAAGCAAGACCATTCAGAATTCCCTTCGTAAAAAGAGTTTTGCCTGCTCCGAGGCCTCCGCTCAATAGAATCACTTCACCGCCGCCAAGCGTCTCGCCCAGCTTTTCAGCGATCCCGAAGGTTTCACCCGCCGAATATGAAACGGTTGCAATGTTATCCATTCACCGCCTCAAAAGCCGACCCGATACAATCCCGCACATCGGATGCGGTCATAATACGTTTTCCGTATTTTTCTTCCGCAATATCTCCGGCTGCACCGGCGATATAAACGGCGACAACGACCGTTTCGAAAATATCGATCTTCATTTGAACCGCCTGGGCAACGAACCCGGTAATTATCCCGGTCAAAGTATCGCCGTTTCCGGCTTTTCCAAGCCCCGAATTTCCGGTCGGATTGATCACGACTCTCCCGTGCGGCTCCGCGATAAGGGTCCGCTCGCCTTTTAGAACTAAAATGACGCTGTGCTTTTCCGAGAAGCTGCGAACGGCTTGAACGCGGTCATTCAGCAAATTCCTGCTTGTGGTTCCGAGCAGACGTAAAAACTCCCCTTCATGCGGTGTAAGTATCAAAGGGAATTCGTCGGACCCGTGCAAATCGAATGGTGAAAGGCAATTTAAGCCATCAGCGTCGATCACAATTGGAGTTCTTCGATTTTCAATAATTTTCCTGACTAGATTTTTGGTGCTTTCGTCTCTCGAAGACAAACCGCTGCCGATTGCCGCCGCATCAATATTCTCCCAAAATCCTTCGATGTCCTTGAATGCTTCTGTCGAGATCGCACCCGATACAGTTTCGGCCACGCTTCGAACCATCACCTCCGGCAAAACCCGCGAAGCAACCATTTCGTGCGACGCTGCAGGTGTCATGATGGTAACCAGCCCAACCCCGGAACGCATCGCCGCATTGCCGCACAAGACCGCAGCACCGGAATAATCCTTCGAACCCGCGATCAAAAGCGCATGCCCGCGCTTGCTCTTATAGGAATCCACCGCGAACTCCGTCGATTCCAGCCATTTTTGCGCGTCTTCCTTTTCCGTCAGAAAAAGCTTTGAAGGCGATTCATCGATCAATTCTTTAGGCGAACCGATATTTGCGATTACGACTTCACCGTTGAAATGCGAGGCAGGCGGCAGGACATTCGCTGGTTTTGGTGCCGTAAACGTAACGGTGACTTGTGCTTTCGGACTCATTCCGATCTGCTCTGCCCGGTCAGCGTCCAACCCTGAAGGAACGTCGAGCGAAACGACAAGAGTGTTTTGATCGACTCCATCCGCGGTGAAAGCATACATATATCCCGCAGCTTGCTCGTATACACCTTCCAGCGGTTTCGTTAGCCCGGTGCCGAATAGAGCATCGATGATCACATCCGGGTCGTCGCAATGAAAGTTCAAGCTGTCGTAATCAAGCCATTCCTCGATGCTGGTTATTTCCCCAAAAGCAAGGTCAGGGCGGTTGGCGTCGAAAGGTTCGTCATTCGTGATCTTTTGCAGTATTTCGAAATTGGCGCGGGCATCACCTTTTGTATTCTCGACAAGGCCGAAAAGGCAAACTTCGACATCGGCACCCTGTGTCCACAAAATTCTGGCAAGAGCCGCTCCGTCGCCGCCGTTATTGCCTTTGCCGCATAGAACTAGCACCGATCTTCCTTCAACCGAACCGCCGAGCTTATCCGTGACAGCGCGTGCGGCGGCATGCGCGGCATTTTCCATCAGCAGGATCGAAGGGATACCGTATTTCTCAGTAGTTAAACGGTCGATGTCACGCATTTCCCCGGCTGTCAGAACTTTCTGCATATACAATAAGTTGCCATATATGGCCGAAAATAAAAAGGGCGAGTGTTTCACGTGTTTCAGTGAAACACGTGTGTGAGGTGAAACAAAACAAAAGCCGCATCCAGTTAAAATGCGGCTTCCAAACTTTAGATTGAGATTGCGAACAGACCTCGACGGCCATTGAGACAAAATGAGTTTGTCTGCCACTGTGCTTGATCACCGTTTATTTCCGTTCAATTAATAAAAAGGTTCATTCACGCACGGTTTCCACAAATGTTTTGAATGCTCCCGACAAGATTCGAACTTGTGGCCTTTCACTTAGGAGGCGAACGCTCTATCCAACTGAGCTACGGGAGCATATAATCCTACGAATCGTAACGTATCAATGATTGTACATTATAGCCGTTAAATTTTTGCCTGCCGCCAAGAAAATCGAGTTCCACTACAAAGAGCAACCCAACGACGATACCGCCAATCCCTTCTACAAGATCGACTACGGCTCGAGCAGTACCGCCTGTTGCGAGCAGGTCGTCGACAATTAAAACACGATGCCCTTCGCCAACCGCATCCTTATGCATTTCCAACGTGTCCTGCCCGTATTCAAGATCATAAGACACTGAAACACATTCGGCGGGCAATTTTTTTGGCTTGCGAACCGGCAC
>JACMMN010000116.1 GCA_014379075.1 Pyrinomonadaceae bacterium
GCTATTAGCCTTGTTCTTCCGAATATCTGAAATTAAAAGAAATTTAAGCCTTAATGATTGCTTTAACCGTGAACCTGCGCCTTCGTCCAATCAGTTCTACACATTAATTGAAAAAACGTCCCAAAACCTTTCGCGTATGAAATACACGCCGCATTTGCTCTTATTAATGAAGCGACGTACCGGGCTGAGACTTTTTGCGTAATCCCTGAAATATATTTTACGTCGCCCATTTTCATACGCATCCCAAAACTCAAAGCGCCCAAACACCTTTTCCACAAACAACCTGGAACGGTCGCTTACGCTACGCATCTACGCCTTTGCCAATCAACCCCGGGAGTTCGCATCCGCTCTATTTCAGAACAGTAAAGCTTCGAACTTCCTATGCAATCAGCGGGACGAAACGGCTGTTAGGCTGATTCGACGCGCTGTCTTCGATTTTCGTGTCATTTGCCGCAGACCGCGGCAACCTAATAGAGAGTGTGCAAGTAGTCTATACCCTGACGGGCTCGAAATGCAAAACTTTTAAGACAATATTCTCAGACAAAAAAAGCGTCTTCCGGGCGCTGTCCTGCCAAAAACCGAATCGGGAAAAGGATTAGAATGTTGTACTGAAAGGATGTTTGGAAAAATGCGGGATCGCTGCGGACTTTGGAAACCCAAAAAGAAGGTTAAAATTGGTGGAGACGAGGGGGATCGAACCCCTGACCTCTGCAATGCCATTGCAGCGCTCTCCCAGCTGAGCTACGTCCCCGGATCGATTTCAAATCTAGAATCTAAGATTTGAGTTAAAACCGAACTTTGAATTTATCGAAAATAGCCGGATGCGTCAAGCATTCCCTTTGTTATTTGCCTTTGAAAACAGGTTTCCGTTTTTCGAGAAACGCGGAAACGCCTTCCTGCTTATCTTCGGTCGAAAAACATATCGCAAACAAGTCAACTTCTCGCCGCAGGCCTTCATCCAGATTCGAACGAGACGCGAATTTGACGGCTTCCTTCGCTAACTGAAGAGCGATCGGGGCTTTCGAGGCGATCCTGCCGGCCAATTCCATCGTTCTTTCTTCCAGTTCCGCGATCGGGTAAACATAATTCACCAGCCCGAACTTCAGAGCAGTCTGAGCATCGATCATGTCGCCCGTGAGCATGACCTCCATCGCGCGGCCTTCGCCGATCAGACGCGTTAGACGCTGTGTCCCGCCGCCGCCCGGGATAATCCCTAAATTGATCTCGGGCTGTGAGAACCTCGCATTCTCGCTGCACACACGCAGGTCGCAGGCCAGAGCCAATTCATTGCCGCCGCCGAGACAAAAGCCGTTAACCATCGCGATAACGGGTTTCGGGAAGCTGTCGATAGAATTAAAAAACGTCTTTTCGTGAAAGGAGTTCCGCTGCATGACCGGCGTCTGGCCGGCAAATTCACTGATGTCGGCACCGGCGATAAACGATTTTTCGCCCGCCCCGGTAATAATCAAAACGCGAACGGATCCATCCTTTCGAAGGTCTTCAAGGGCCGCGACGCCGTCGGCATGAACCTGCTTGTTGAGGGCATTGAGTTTGTCCGGCCGGTTGATCGTCAATACAGCTATGCTTTCGCGCTTTTCGACGGTTATCGTTTCGTAAGTTGGCATAATAAAAAGTAAAACAGGCATTCCAGCCTGTCGATCTATCCAAAATCTGTCTACGTAAAACGCTTTTTTCCTAACGCTATTCCTCGATGCTTTCGACAACATTATCATCGGCGATCCAGGCAACGAACAGTCTGAGCCAACTGTCCTTCGATTCGACAATGGCGACGCCGACACGCGATGTGCCGTAATTTGCGGCAGACAGGCGAACAACCTTTGCCTTGACTTCAACCGGAACGCCGTCCGGCCGATGCGACCTGATGTAAAGACTTTCGTCCTGCTCGATCTTTTGATTTAGCTGAAACATCGCACCGAGCGTGGAAATATCGTCGGTTTCGGTAGGCTCGCTCCATGCTGCTCCGTCCTCGGCCCGGCCCGATACTACGATAGGCAGGCGCAGGGCCATTCTGAGAGCAAAGCGTTTTTCCTCAAATTGAGGCTGCATATTGGTCAACATTCACGTTTTGTTTAGGTGCCGGTAAAACAAAAACAGTTTATCACGGAAGCTTTGGAAACATCTATCCGACTCAAACATTCGGAATACGGAATATACCGGCTGAGCATTGGAACAGGCCAGAGAACCATCGGGGTTCTAACTCGACTAAGTTACTACGCGATAGTTATACTATAAACAGAGCGGTTTTTTCAAACTTTTGCTTATTGAAGATGCGATATGTCACAAAAAGAATTCAAACATAAACTGGTGATCCTCGGATCAGGGCCTGCCGGATTAACGGCCGCGATTTATGCAGCCCGGGCGCAATTGGCCCCGGTCGTTATCGACGGCCCGCAGCCCGGCGGCCAGCTTACGATCACTACCGACGTCGAAAATTATCCGGGCTTTGCTAACGGGATAATGGGCCCGATCCTGATGAACGAATTTCGCGATCAGGCCGTAAAATTCGGAACGGAATTTCTCAATGTCTGGATTGATAAGGTCGATCTTTCGCAGCGTCCCTTTACGCTGTACGGTAAGGAAAGCGAAGACAGCGGCGAGGTGACGACTATCATCAAAGCGGACACGCTGATCATTTCGACCGGAGCATCGGCAAAATGGCTCGGCATTCCAGGCGAAGCTCCAGTCCCCGAAGGCCTCGGCGGCAACGGCGTTTCTGCCTGCGCTACCTGCGACGGTTTCTTTTTTCGCGAAAGGCCGATCGTTGTGGTCGGCGGCGGGGATACAGCAATGGAAGAGGCCCTTTTTCTCACCAAATTCGCGTCGAAGGTCACGCTTATTCACCGCCGCAATGAATTCCGGGCGTCGAAGATAATGCAGGAGAGGGTTCTAAACCACGAAAAGATCGATGTCATTTGGAACACCGAAGTTAAGGAGATCCACGGTGCAAAAGAAACGGGGGTCGAAAGCATTAAGATCTTTGACCGTGAAACCAAAGAGGAAAGGCTTCTCCCGACAAAAGGCGTTTTTATCGCAATCGGACACAAACCCAATACCGATCTTTTCAAAGGCGTACTTGATATGGACGATGTCGGCTACCTCATAACCGAAGGTAAAACGATGCGGACGAATGTCGAAGGGGTATTCGCCTGCGGTGACGCCCAGGATGCATATTACCGGCAAGCGGTTACCGCCGCCGGAACAGGCTGCATGGCCGCAATCGATGCGGAAAGGTTCTTGGCGGAACATTTAGTGGAAGTAGAAAAAAATACAGCCACGAACTGGTAGTGGAACGCAGGCAACCTTGCCTGCGATGAGCGTTGCTTCGACGCGAACAACCTCTACGGCAAAGGTGATTGCAAAAAAAAACGCGTTCGTGGACTCCGCCGCCAGGCCCGCGTTCCTATTGTTTCTCGATCACGCCGCCTTTTATCGATTCGACGCCTTGCGGAGTTTTCTCGACCTTGCCGGGATTAAAACCCATTGCTTCGGCCCGGCGTAGAATGGCCTGATAGGCAGAGTCGCTCATCTCCGGCGTGCGGCTAAGAATCCACAAATATTCCCGTTTCGGTTCGCCGACCACTGCGTATTCATATTTCGGCCCCAGATCGATGATCCAGTAATTTGCCCAAACAAACGGCAGAAACGAAAACGCTCCGGGAGCAAAGCGCACTTTAAGCTTCGCCCCTTTCGCCTTTTCATCAACCTTTCCCTCGCCCTTGGCTACGATGTTCGTGCCGTCCTTTTTAATGCATTGGTTGAGCACTTCCAGCTTTCCGTTCTGCTTGACGGTGTAGGTGGCTGTCGTGTTACCGACACAGTCCTTTTGAAATTTATTCGGATATTTCGCGATCTCAAACCACTTTCCGGAAAATTGTTTCAAATCGGCCGACGCGACCGTTTTCAACTCGGCAGGCCTATCCTTTTGAGCGTGGACGGCAATGGAGGCAAGCAAAACAGCCGCAAAAATCGAAATGTTTATGATCTTTTTCATAGTATCTGGTTAGTTTAAATTCAATACTGCGTTTGATGCAATCATCTTGCGGCAATTTCGCTTATAATACTTTCAGGAAATATATATTTTATGCCGATTTACGAATACAGATGTAACGAATGCGGAACGCATGTCGAACGACGCCAGTCGATCTCCGAAGCGCCGCTAACGGTTTGTGAAAAATGCGGAGGACTGCTGGAGAAACAGGTGTCGCTGTCCGGTTTTCAGTTCAAGGGCGCGGGTTGGTATGTCACCGACTATGCCGCGAAGAAGGCTCCGGCCGGCGAATCAAAAGGCGATAAGGGCGAAAAAACTTCCACCGCCGAATCAACCGCAAAGCCCGATACTGCATCAAATACCAAAAGCGACGCAAAAAGCGATACAGCGAGTACGCCCAAAACGGAAACCGCCGCGAAGAAAGAATAGGATGATCCAATCGGTTAAGAGATTTTTGTTAACGAGCCTTTGCCTATTATTGGCGGCTGGCTGTGTCTTTGCCCAATCACGTCACAGCTCGCGAAGCGTCGATCTCGAAGGCTCTATCCTCAGCGTGACCGCTTCGCGCACTGACGGCAAAACCGAACCGCTAAAGCTCGAAAATTTTTATCTTTACGAAAACGGTATCGAGCAAAAGATCAAGAATCTGAGCTTTGACCCATCACCATCGAAGATCGTGCTGCTAGTCGATAATTCGCAGACGCTCCCGACCGACATTGAGAAACTCAAAAGGGCGGTGATGGAATTCGCCTACGAAATTTTTGACGGTGATCAGCTTTTTGTCCTTGCCTACGACGAAAAGGCAGAGATCGTGCAGGAATGGACGGACGACGCCAAAAAAATGGAAACCTCACTGGCAACGTTTCGAAAAAAAGGCAATCCGTTTTTATTCGACGCTCTCAGTTCCACGGTCAGCGAAATATTATTGCCGCTTATGCCGGGAACACGCAAAACGGCGGTTGTGGTTATAGGCGACGGTCTCGACCGCGGCAGCAAAGCCCCATTCGACAAGGTACTTAGCGAACTGCAAAATCAGAATATTACGGTTTATTCGCTCCAGATACCCGACCGGACCGGCGGAGCATTTCGCCGCGATCAACCCAAGGCCGGTGCGGTCGTCACCCAACTTACCGAAGGCACGGGCGGCAAAATATTCCAACTCGACGAGGCCCAAACAGCCGCCAAATTCATCTGCGACGAACTCCGCCGCAACCGCTACCTGCTCTCTTACGCGCCGATCAATACCTCTACCTACGATCATCGAAAGGTGTTCCTGATCGCCGACGAAGGCATAAGCATCCGTACCAAGAACGCCCAGCCGCCGAATATAAAATAAGGTTCAATTCATAGTCTTAAGTCATCGTGATAACTTACATATCTCGGTGTGATAAGCCGGATCATTCCGAATAATCAGGTATGCCTAGTGGTGAGGATTATGTGTCGGAAAGCGATGCGGAAAAATCGGTGCAATAACGGCGCAACACATCTCTTCTTCAGACGTGAGTTACGGAAGTCCCTTGAACACGGATTTAAGACGGGCAGGCAGGAACAAGTCGAACAGGAACCGGATTCTCGGCTGGAGCGGACAATGTCGACAAACCTAAAAAACCATCGAGTAAATTCTTAACGCTCAAAATATTTTGTGCTAGAATCACAAAACTGCGCGAAGTTCGCCGTCTATCAATAGGAGCCAACGATCTGTGAGCGAAGAGAAAAAAATACCGGGCCCGCCGCCGCCGGACGATTTTTCGAAGACCACGCCGAATATTAATATTCCGGCCGACGTTAGCGGCGGGCAGAATGATTGGGATAAGACGAATTATAATTTCCCCAAACAGCCGATGGCTGACGACTGGGGCAAAACCGTAACGAATATCAAACCTATCGACACCGACAGGCAGGATTTCGGCAAGACAATGTTTCCCGGCTCCAAGGCCGTTCCCAATGCCGACTGGGGCGTGACGAACGCCAACATCGACGTTTCGCCGGCAGATTTCGGTTCGGGTGCGGACGATTTCGGCGGGCCTAATAATAAGACAACACCGTATTTCAGCCTTCCCGAGGCCGAACGGGCCAAATATCAGAATCTGCCGCTAACACCGACCGAGCAGGCTGCCCAGGCACAAAAAGAAATAGAGGAAAAAGGCGGAATTCCCGGCTGGTTTTGGATAAGCGCCGGGCTTCTGGGCATGTTCATGTTTGCGGTGGTTGTGCTGCTTTTCGTATTTTTCTTCTGGCTGCGCGACACGAGCTTTGAAGTTACCGTTAAAGGAGCTCCTCCGGGAAGTGATGTTCTGGTGGATGAGCAGCGGCTGGGCGTCACGAGTGAAGACGGCTCGATCAAACTCCTGAACCTAAAGGCTGGGCGACGCAAGATCTCGATCGCTCACCCGACCTATACTTGTGACACCCGCGACGTTAACGGCGGCAACGGCGTGACGCCCGAACCGGTTATCGCCCGCTGTCAGGAACGCAAGGTCGAACCCGGCGAAGACTGCACCAACATAGGGCTTGGCGAAGAAGACAAGGCCGAACGCTGCTATAACGCAGCTCTCGAGGCCCTACCCGATCCGTTCACGATAGAGGCACTTGTCCGTGCTTTGAACATTCTTATTATTAATTTCGACAGCGGTAAATTCGATGTGCCTGCGAAACGGCTGGCTGCCTTGCAAAAAGGTTCGGGCTATATTAAAAAGCTGCCGCCGGATATCGTACTCGAAGTCGGCGGGCACACCGATAGCGACGGAAATGCCGCTTCGAATCAAACGCTATCGGAAAACCGTGCAAATGCCGTAAAGCAGTCGTTGGTTACATTCGGCGTCCGGGGTGAAGTATTACAAACGCGGGGCTACGGTGCTGCTAAACCGAAAACTGAAAATAGCACCGAACAAGGAAAGTTTTACAATCGGCGGATCGAATATTCTATCGTTAAACGTTGATCCCAGTTGATTGGATTTCACGGCGGCGAGTGCTGCTATCTTCCCGCGAGTAGATACTACGACGCCGCCGGGTTTTTCGATAGTGATCGCAAAAGCTGAAGGATTTTTCGCTTTCAATTTGGCATCGATAGGAACTATGACCTCGCCCTCGGAATTAATATCGAAAGTTCCGCCGTCGATAGGGAACTTTTCATCCTGCGCTTCATCAAAGATCCAGAGCTGATACGTCTCTTTACTCACGTCGTTTTTCGGCAAACCTTTTAAGCGGAGATAACCAGCCTGCTTTGCTTCGCTCCAGACAACGTCTCCTGAGATCTCGGCGATCTCCTTAACATTACCTTTGCCAAAATTTGCTCTGATAACCTGTCCCGGGGACTCGATCAAACGCTGACGCTGCTGCGAAGGGTCGAGCTGCTCCTGCTGCGTAGGTGTTGGCGTTGCGCCGTTCCCCGCAACTGCCGTCGATTGATTTCGTGTAGAGTAAAGATTCACCGCCAATGCAATGCACGCCGCCGCCGCGACGCCCCAGCCTAACCAATCCATAAAGGATCCGCGAACTTTTGTATGCGACACTTGACCGGTACGTTGTGAACTGGTGTCAGCTTCATTCTTACTAAAAACCGAGTCTCGGGAGAAATATTCGTCGGCGTCGGCCATGACCTTCGCCTGCAGGTGATCAGGCATTGGCTCGGCTTTTAGATCGATCAATCCGATGGCCGCGGCCGTCTCCTCAAATGACCCAGCGTCAAAATCCCCGGCTTCGAACTGCTCAAGCAGTCCCGCCTCTTCCTTCGTCAAACCATAAACGGCTTTTTTACAAAGAAGGTCCAGCATTATTTCATTTTCATCCTCGGTCATACTGACGCCTCCTTCGTATAAGATTCCGCATCTCCCAAACCTAAAAACTCTCTCGCCTGCAGTATGCCTCGACGGGCATGCGTTTTTACCGTTCCGAGCGGCATTCCAGTCGCATCGGAGATTTCCTGATGGGACATCCCTTGAATGATCGACAGCTTCAATACCTGCCTTTGTTCTGGACGCAGGGTTTCAAGCGCTTTTGCTGCTTCGGCCGCTTCCAAAGAGATCTGTATCATCTTATCCGATCTGTCGACCGGTTCGGCGAGCACATCCTCCAAAGAATCCGTAGAAATTCGCCGCTGCGAAAACCGAATTCGGTCTATCAGACGCCTTCGGGCGATCATTGCAACAAAACTTGTCTCAGACGACTGCAAAGGGTCGAATCTCGCAGCATTCTTCCAAATATCTACAAAGATCTCCTGCACCGCGTCCTCGGCATCATCCGAATTACGAAGCATACGCCTGGCCAATGACCAAACCAAGCCGCCGTAAGTTTTCAGGCAGTCCTGAACGGCGGTTTTATCTCCGTCTGCAATACTTTGTAAGATAGCTTGAGCCACAATAATTAGCGTTAATTGATACTCTAAACTACCTTATTTACCCACGGTCTGCCAAATGCGAGTAATTATTTTAGGGTCAGGCCGCTTTCCTCAATCGTGTAAATGAATTGCGGTGACGGTTAATTCTTTGCAGTTGGGAAGCAAATCCTTACATCGACCGGACGGCGAGAAATCTGCCCGCCTTCATAAATAGTATTCGCTGAAACTTCAGCATCGGTTTTAAACGGGATTTTTCTGACGCACAAGCAGAGAAATGATATAAGCCGTCAAAAGAATGTAAGTAGTAATTGCCGAGAGAAGACAGAACTGGCAGAATGCTCCTATGACCGCCGCTTGAAGATAGATCAGCCATGACGTAAAGATCGCCATGACGACTGCTTGCACGCCAAACAGCGTCCATGCAGTCCGATTTCCGAAAATTGCCAGGAGAGCCAGCGAGAACGCTGCGAAATAGGCCGCCGCCCCTAGAACTGCCAATGGCACCCCAGCAATTTCAGCATACGGACTGGTCAATACAGTTTCACAACCGTCGATAAGACTGCAGGGCACTGGCTCAGCGGTGTAATGATGTACCGTCAGGTAAATGGAATCCGCCAGGCCGACCAGAGCTGCGGCAATGGCAATAATTCGGAGAATTGACATTATAAGGCCGGCCTTGCTGCGGTCTGCTGCAGTTCGGTATCGATAAGTTGACGAAGCGACGCGACATTCATCTCGGGAAAGGGTACCAACCGGCCATTTACATAGACGCTCGGCGTTGAGTTTACTCCCAGTCCCTTGCCGCGATCAAGATCCTGTTGAACCCTTCCTTTTGCCGCGATTCCTGCTATGTCGCTTTGGAACCTCGCCGCATCCAGTCCGATCTTGTTCGCGTAATCCAGCCACAATTGCCGGTAATTCGGATTCTGCGACCACGCCTGCTGGTTTGTAAACAATTGATCCTGCATCGCCCAAAACTTGTTCCGATCCTGCATTCCCGCAGCCTCGGCGGCAACGGCTGCGTCATAGGCTTTGTCGTGCTGGGGGATCGCCAGCGGATAATTCCTAAAAATAAACTTTATCCGGCTGCCGTAAACCTGCTGAATTTCCTTCATTGTCGGATGTGCCGCCGCACATGAGCCGCACTGAAAGTCCGCAAATTCCTCTACCGTGACCAACGCGGTGGGCGAGCCGAGCAAGTTTGGCGGCCGCGCTCCCGGAGGTGCATTAACGGGAGCCGGCGGTTTTGCGGCGGTTGAGGAATTTGCCGGGCGGGCCGCATTATTTGCTGTCTTTGAAGTGTCGTTCGACCGTGAACCGAGTAAGCCGGTTCCGAAAACAATGGCTGCAACAGCCGCCAATAAAACTACGCCTATTATTACGTAAGGAATGTTGTTTTTCTTTTGTTCGTTTTTCATTTAACTATTGTCGGACTCCGTTTATAAAAGATGTACGATACTACTACTTAACGGCACGGAGACGTTTCTTGTCGACAGGCCTTTTTTCGTTCGATTCCAGGGAATGTTTTACTTTTGTATAGATGCCGTCCGCATCCAATCCGTATCCTGCAAGAAGAACTTTCGGATCGCCGTGCGTCACGATCTCGTCGGCAACGCCCATTCGCACGACCTTTACCCTATCCTGCAAACCGTTTTCTTCCAGCACTTCCATAACGGCGGAGCCGAAGCCTCCGGCGAGATAGGCTTCTTCGACCGTGACGATCAAGGAATGGCTTTGAGTCAGGCCGATGATCAGTTCTCTGTCCAGCGGCTTAACAAAGCGCATATTTACCACTGTCGCTTCGATGCCATCGCTTTCAAGCATCTCGGCTGCCTTCACCGCCGGATAAACCATCGAGCCGTAAGCTAAGATCGCGGTTTCCACGCCTTCTCGAAGGACCTCAGCTTTTCCGATCTCGATCTTTTGCGGCGGCCGGCTGATATCGACGCCAAAACCGTTCCCGCGCGGATAGCGTATTGCCGCCGGGCCGGGATGGTCTATCGCCGTCAGCATCATATCGCGCATCTCACCTTCGTCCTTCGGCGCCATCAAAATGATGTTCGGATAGCCGCGAAGGTAAGCGATGTCGAGAAGGCCGTGATGCGTCGGGCCGTCCGCGCCGACAATTCCCGCCCGGTCCATCGCAAACGTGACATTAAGGTCTTGCAAGCAAACATCATGTATAAGTTGATCGAATGCTCGTTGTAGAAACGTCGAGTAGATCGCCGCAACCGGTTTCAAGCCCTCGCACGCCATGCCCGCACAAAAGGTGATCGCATGCTGTTCCGCGATGCCGACATCGAACGCTCTTTCAGGAAATTTTTCGAGTATCTTATCGACGCCGGTTCCGTCCGGCATCGCCGCGGTCAGGGCGACGATCCTGTCGTCCGACGCCATTAGCTCACACATAGTTTCGCCAAAAACCTGCGTATAGGTAGGCGCCGAGATCTTGCTCGATTTATAAGGCAGCCCGGTTTTCGGATCGAACGGGCCGGTCGCGTGGTAAGCGTAATAATTCTTTTCCGGATTCGGGAAACCCTTGCCTTTCGTAGTGAGGGCATGGACGATAACCGGCCCATCATTGACTTTTTTAGCTTCTTCCAAGGCCCGCACCATCGCCGGAACGTTGTGGCCATCGACGTAGCCGATATATTTGAATCCAAGTTCGTTAACCAAAGCACCAGGCAAAACAGCCGCGGCGATAGCATCCTTAACGGATTTCGCCATGCTCCGCAAACGCTCGCCGAAGTGCGGCACGCTTTCGAGAGCGTCGCCGATCTCTTCTTTTAAATGCTGGTAGCTTTGAGCTTCCTTGATACGGTTGAGATAGCCGCTCAAAGCCCCTACCGCCGGGGCAATCGACATTTCATTGTCGTTTAATATAACTATCAAACGCGACTTCAAATGCCCCGCCTGATTGACCGCCTCCATAGCCATTCCGCCCGCCAGCGACGAGTCGCCGATAAGAGCGCAGACATGAAAATCTTCCTTTTTAGTGTCGCGGGCGATCGCCATTCCAAGTGCGGCCGACAGAGAGGTTGAGGCGTGGCCGGCACCGAACGTATCGTATTCCGATTCTTCACGGCGCAAAAAACCGCTCAAACCGCCGGCTTGCTTGATCGTATGCAGTTCGTCGCGGCGTCCGGTAAGGATCTTATGCGCGTAAGCCTGATGACCGACATCCCATACAAGGCGGTCATCGGGCGTATCGAAAACATAATGCATCGCCACAGCCAATTCCACGGCGCCGAGGCTGGCCCCGGTATGGCCGCCGACACGCGAGCAAGTGTCGATGATAAATTGCCGCACTTCGTCGGCGACTTCCTGCAGGTCCTCGACCTTCAGTTGCCGAAGATCGGCCGGTGAATTAATTTCAGATAAAAATCTCATTTTCTATTTACGTCGAATAAGCGACGGACATCAAATTTTAGCGTGCCCGCTGAAAAATGTTAAATCCGACCCGCCGATTTTACAGTAATCAGCCGTCGTGTCCAGTCAGGATTCAACCGGCGGGACACCAGACCAATTTGATAGAAGCCTGTTTCACGTGGTAGACTCCTGACTTAAATCAGTCAATAATTCCACACTTTTACATTTTCCGAATCTTTTGCTCGTATGAATCTTCGAAAAATATTCCTGGGTATCTTTTTGCTTACGTTGTTAGTCCTGATGTTGGAACTAGCTCTGACAAGGTTGTTTTCGGCAACGCTTTATTACCATCTGGCGTTCTTTGCGATCTCGCTCGCACTGCTCGGGGCAGGTTCGAGCGGCGTTTTTATTTACCTGATCCAGGAACGCCTTGCAAAACACGGTACGGGAAAATTACTGGGCCTTTTTTCGATTCTCTATGCATTAGCCGTGATCCTTGCGCTTTATACGATCCTCGAAAACCCGATTCTAAAAAGCGATCTCGCAGACTATTTCAGGCTGTCTCTTCGGCTTGCCACCATCTACGGCGCGACATTTCTGCCGTTCTTTTTTGCCGGTTGTGCGGTAACACTGGCAATATCGCGCTTTGCGAAAGATATCAGCCGTGTCTATCTGTACGATCTCGCGGGAGCCGCTCTGGGATGTTTGCTCCTTATTCCAGTCCTTAACTCGCTTGGGGCGATTACCACGGTCATTCTCATAGGCGCCGTTGGGGCTCTCGCCGGTGTTTTCTTCAGCCTGTTCGATACCGAAAACCGTACAACGACTATCGCTGCATCCGCCGTACTCGTATTGATCACGGCATTTGGGATCGTCAATTCTAAAACACAAACATTCGATATTCAGGGATCTAAATGGAATCAGGAAGAGAACATCCTATTTGCGAAATGGAACTCTTTTTCACGCATTACCGTTGGCGGCGACCTTGAGAAAAAAGAAGTTCTTATAATGATCGACGCCGACGCCGCGACGAAAATGGTGCCGGATGCGGGAAACCGTGCCCTTCATCAGGATCGCAAAAAGGACGTTTCGTCGCTTGCGTATCATATAAAGCCCAACGCCAATGCTTTGATCGTAGGGCCGGGCGGGGCACTGGATGTCTCAACCGCTCTTGTTCTCGATGCAAAAAAGATCACGGCAGTAGAAATTAATCCGATCATCGCCGAGGACGTGATGCTTACTGAGCCGTTCAAATCATTCACCGGCAATATTTACGAGCACCCGCAGGTCGATCTCGTTGTGGACGAAGGCCGCTCCTTTATCCGCCGCTCACCTGATAAATTCGACATCCTGCAGGCAACGATGGTGGATACGTGGGCCGCAACGTCGGCTGGGGCATTTGCTTTGACCGAAAACAATCTTTACACGGTCGAGGCCTTCAAAGACTATGTCGGGCATCTGTCCGACGATGGGCTGCTGACTATGACCCGCTGGTATTTCGAACCGCCCGATCAAATGCTGCGGATGGTCACTATAACCCGAGCAATGATGTCGGAGATGCAGATAGGTAATCCGGCAAGGCATTTTATTTTGGTTCAGAGCATCAACGATACGGGTGACCCGACACCGGCAACGTATATCTTTAAGAAAAGCGAATTCACCGATGACGAAGTAAGAAAGATCGAGGCGATAGCGGCAGAGAATAATTTTGTGCTTCTTTACACGCCGCTTACCCAACCCGATAATCTGTTCACGAAAATGATCACGGCCGAGGACCCGGCCTCGATTTGGAATGCTCTTGAGACGGATGTCAGCCCGACCTACGACAACAACCCGTTCTTTTTTAATTCCCTTCGCCCGTCCCAGCTCCAGTATCTCGCCGGGAAACCGCTCGAATGGTTAAAGACAAATGTCGGCACGTTCGTTTTAATAGTGCTTTTACTGATAACTTTTGTGCTGGTAATACTCTTTATAGCATTACCGCTCGTTTTCGCCCGCAAACGCACGAAAGCCGACAACACTCCGAGACGAATGAGATATCTTATCTATTTCGGATGTCTCGGTGCCGGTTTTATCGTTGTCGAAGTGGCGATGATCCAAAAATTCATTTTATTTCTCGGCCATCCGGTATACGCGCTTGCCGTGATCCTATTTTCGATCCTCATATTTTGCGCATTCGGCAGCCGCTTGAGCGGATGGATCGATGAAACGAAACTGCGGCCGACGCTGCTCAAGATAATAATCGCGATCGTCGGCCTGACCTTTCTTTATATACTGTTCCTGCCCCCGATCTTTTACGGCTTTGTCTGGCTTCCGTTAGCCGTGCGGATCGTGATATCGGTACTGCTGCTGGCGCCGATCGCCTTGCTCATGGGAATGCCGATGCCGATCGGTATAAAATTGCTGTCGGAACATTCCCCTCAGATAATTCCGTGGGCATGGGGCATTAACGGCGCGACATCCGTTATGGGTTCGGTGGCTACGCTCATTATCGCTATCCTTACCGGGTTTAATCAGGCATTGGTCGTCGGGGCGGCCATCTATCTGATAGCGGGCCTGCTCATTTACACTTCAAAAGCCGCACCGCCGCAGGAAGTTATGTAAAGAATTGTAATGACCGGAACTAAGTTCGGCTAAATGCCTAGATATCGCGTCAAAAGACGTGAAGCACAAGCTAACCCACTAAAATCAAAGAGGTAAAAATGTCATTAAAAACCAGATTCTTCTCGATTGCCGCACTGGCGATCGCCACGGTATCATTCTCGACCTTCGTCTCGGCACAGGAAACACCGCCAAATGCGTCGGACAGCGTTCAAAGCCAGGAAAAGCGTGACCGTAAAGCCCACGGCAAACGCGGCGGCCACGATAAAGGAATGCGCCACGGCGGCATGCGCGGACTTCGCGGCATCGATCTGACGGATGCTCAAAAAGAGCAGCTACGCGTCATCCGTGAAAGCAACCGTCCGAACGAAGGTTTGCGGCAGGAAATGAAAACCATCGCCCAGGCAAAACGCGACGGCACGATCACCCAGGAACAGCAGGACAGATTAAAAGCCCTGAGATCGCAGGGCCGTGAAAAAGCCGAAACTCTCCGCCTCCAGATCGAAGGCATCCTGACCACCGACCAACGGCAGCAACTGGAAACCCGCAACGCCGAAATGCAAAAGAAACGCGAAGAACGCCGACAGCTTCGCCAGCAGAACAAACCGATGGCCGAAAAGCCGACAGATAATTGATCTTGTTTTGTCTTTGGAACAAAAAAGGCGTGAGATTTCTCACGCCCTTTTTATTCAATGCGGAAATTGTAAAAGGTTTCTTATCTCGCTCTCTATCTAGAATTCCCGCAAGGTCATTGCGTCTTTGGTACGGTAGCATATCAACACTATTTATTTTTTCGCTTTGAACGCCGAGAATCTTCTCGACCTCGGCTCGCGTTGTTCTAAGCGGAATAATTCCTTTCCAGCCGTTTCTCAATCTGAAATTCCTGCGCCCAAGGTGAATGGGCATTATTCGGAATACCCAAAACAACCAACTGAAGTTTCCGCTTTTCATGGCCCGTCGCGGATTCCAACTCGCTCAGGGCCTTCAAATAAATCGACACCAAATTCGCGGGACAACGTCCGACAAATCTCTACCACCTTCTTAGTCTCGTCGGCTTCAGGTGTACGAAGTCCTCCGTACATATAGGTTCGATATGATTCCTTGGTTTTGATTTCAATTACCGCGCCCTTCGCATCAGTGCCCGCATTCGTTGCACCGATGTCTTCAGAGTCGGGTAGCGTGTAGAAATCAAGCTCCTCCAATCTCTGCCACAGGGCATTCCAGCCTGATTTAGGTTCTCTTAGTGCCGTAATCGGCTTTGACGATGACGAAAGTTTAACTGGAAGTACGTAGCTCCCGGTCCATTTGCCCTCATTCTGCCTGAGAATGATGCCGTTCAAGGGATAAAGGTCGAATCCCACCCATATCCGAACTTCCTTCTCACCTGGCAATAGTTTCTTCTCGCGTAAAGGGCCAATATCAGATCCTTCGATCCTTCCATCAATCTCCCGAAAAAATATTCGTACCCACTTTTTGTCCGCCGGTAATACACGCGCTTCAGGAGTTGGAGTTGGAATCGACACAATCTCGCTACCGCTACCGGAGGCGTTGTCTTGCGTGCAAGAAACGAACATCAGTAGGACGTTTAATAAGACAACAAACTTCAAGCAACTTGAATAACTCATATGCCTCCTACTCGTCATTTTGAACTATAACTCAGTAAACATCGGTCAAACTGCTGGCTACCTTTAGGATAGGCAGCCCAACTACCGTCATAAATTGCGAGAGGTCCGCTTGGATTCCCCTCAGGATATATGACGAACGCCATTCTGTCGTCCCGAAAACTACTAATATCAGGCGTACTAGCGTAACGGCCACCGTTAGGATGAGTGTGGTACATGGTTAGAAACGCATAAGGGCGGCCGCCCTTCGCTAAGGATTTGGCCTTTGCGCCAATCTCTTTGTACAAGTTAGGCATCTCGTCTTTGAGCCCTTCCGATGCCTCAAAGATATGCACGTCACCCGACTGAAGATCGACAAACATAAAACCGCCATTTTCGTTTCCTGATTTTGCGCTGGCCTTTCGCGCTGTCTCAAATGCATCTAAAACCCGTTGTTCTCTGAGCAACAAGTTTACAGTCCAACAGTCCGGATTGTCGGGAGGTTCTGTAGAAATCGGGGTTATTGTGGGTGGTTGGCTGTGCGGAAGCTGCTCTTGTGAAAAGTCCCAATCGTAAAAGAAGGAAGCCGGAGTAAAGACCGATATAGTACCAACAGCAACAATAGTTCCCTGGGGTGACCCGGGCGACGGTTTGGTATTGGGATCGTCGATATCCTCCCAACGTCCGGGTATGCCCCAAGGAACTCCTACGTCGCGAATATATCCCGCACCGATGCTCAATACGTACATCACCTGACTGCACGACGTTTCAAACCCGTCAAGGCGGCAGCTGTAACCGCCGAAGGGATCACCCCACCGCGTCCCGGGTCCAGCCGGGTTTAGCGGGCCTCCGTCCGGGTTGGAAAGGCCGACATCCGAACCCAGCGGATCAAGTTCCGCCTGGCCGTTGTCGCCACCGTAAATAGGACCGCCGTCAGGCAGGGCCGCAATATACGAAGCCTTAGACGGATCGAGGTATTCCCATGCGACATGCTGCATTGTTGATCCGAGGGTGTTTTGGGCGGCAACGACACCCCCTATTCCGTAGACGTTCGTTTTCTTCTTTGTTCCGTCGCTCTTAACTTCGGTCAAAAGTTTTCCGAGAACCGTTGAATAGATGAAATATTCCGTCTTGTTGAGAACATACCCGCCGCTGTAGTTGAGATAATTATAATTATTCTGCCGCACCGATTTACCCTCGCCGTCGAGATGTCTTATCTGCCTGCGGCTATGGTACAAGGTCGACATCACCACCTCGCCCGAAGCGTCGTAATAATATTTATTTTCGGGAGTTTGTTTCACCCGTCCGTCGGCATCGTAAATCCAGTTCGAAACGCGGTTGTTCGTCCAGATATGAGATTCGTCGTCGTCTGCCGTCCACGTATAGGTGCTTCGCGAAGTGACATTGCCGAAGGCGTTGTAAGTGTAATTGTGTTTATACGGAATTAGGTTCCGGTCAGGCGTGCCCGTCTCACCGCGAGCCTCGGCACCGGTCTCGGCTTCGGTCAGTCTTCCCATATGGTCGTAGGCATATGAGCGGTCGAAATAATGCGAATCGGCACGGAAGAACGTATCGCCGCTATCGCTGGAGAACTTTACCCTGTTATCGTTGTAATATTGGTAGTTCTTCTTGATGATGGAATTACTTTGTCCATCCTTCCAAATCCTGAATTCATCCACCCGCAAATCGCTGTCGAACGTTTGCGACATATTCGTCGAGTTGCCGTAATCGATACTTTTAACAGCACCCCACGCCCGGTATTCGATATTATCGATGTAATCGGTAACATCGACCGTTCCGGCAGTACTACTCGAGGAGCTAAAAGGCGTCCCGGTGATTTGTTTTAATCTTCCGATCTTGTCGCTTTTGTAATCGATCCTTTCCCCGAACGGATCGGTAACGCTTGTCAGCCGTCCCGTCAGGTCATACCCGTACCCGATACTGAATGTGGAATTTGTCAGATTCCATTCCGCCCGCATTATCTTGTGTTCCGCGGTCATCCTCGAAAGCTGGTCGTATTCATAATTAATCGTTCCGGTTTCAGAATCGGCCATCTGTGTACGATTACCGAGGGCGTCATAATTGAACGTGACCCATGAAAGATAAGGCTGCGGATTCGGAGTAGGCGTTGGCGTGGGTGTGGGGTCTTCTTCGCAATCGGGATAATCAGGATGTTCCGGGCCGCAGGGCAGTGGCGGTGTCGGAGCTGCTACGGCAGAATTCGGGATGATTGTGGGAAAGTTAGTTGATGCTTCCGGTAAGCTGTGGTCGATCCGTTCGACAAGTCCTCGATTATTGTATGTGTAACTGGAACTTGCACCGCGGCCGTCAGTAATTGATTGTGGGCGGTCATCTACGTTGTAACTGTAGATCGTCTCTTCATTCGCATCCTGTTGCGGCTCATGTTTAGTTATTAAACGTCCGTGTCCGTCATACGTAAACGTCGTTTCCTGAAATGTGGAGCTTCCTTCCGCACCTTGAAATTGCTTGGCGGAAAGCGGTTGGCCGCGGCCGTTAAAGGTCTTGACCACCGGCGAATAGACATTATCTTCATAATCCAGAACTTCGGTTTTCCGGGTGCGTCCGAGGATATCCGCGTAAATCTTTTGGGTTCTCCTTTCGCCGTCAACAAGCTCGCCCATGATCGTGGTGATCTCACCGCCTGCGCAGCCGCAGCCTTCGTATGAGTAAAGCTTATCTACCCCGTCGAGTCCTATATCTCTGGTCACGCGCCCTTTCCAGTCGAATTCTTGCGATTTCCACTGCCATCCTCTCGAACTGTCGTCATTAGTCGGGTTCCATGCATTATCGACTTCTGTCGGAGCGCTTTGCCGTTTTACTCTGCCGGTAATGTCATATTCAAGCTTCTGGCCGACCCAACTCAATGTATTTCCTTCGGCATCTAGCAGCATGGGGCTTCGGCTGTTTCTCATGCGGCCCGTGCCGTCATAAAATCTTTCCGAAAGAACTTCATCGGAGGAGTTTATAACTCCGTCGCTATTTGAATCCGTGATAGTTGAATATTTTTTTGTCTGGGTGCCGTTCGTTGGATATTCGTAACGCGTATACGCATGTTCGGTCGTGTCGATCCAGACTGCATTCTTGGCCAATTGTCCTTGTTCGTTATAGGTTCGCTTGGTTTTCTTTCCGAAGGTATTTCCGGCCGGAGGAGGGCTGTTCGCTTCTACATTGGTGCCGGTGTCGTAGCGGTATTTTACGGTCGAGGAGTTACTCGCCGGGTCGGTTACCGTTGTCGGATATGCAAAGGCATTGCGGTTTGCCGCGTCGTTGAAAACATCGGAGTAATCTATTTTTACCTTCCGGTTCAGCGGGTCGATCTGCGCGACGGGCGAACCGGCGATGTCGTATCGAACCTTCGATGTCACCGAAGCTGTTTGTCCGGTCACGTCATGCCGCGTGACGGAAGTTTGATTTCCCCGGCCGATGATGAACGAAGCGGAAAAAGCCGTGTTGTCGTGCTGGATCACGGAAGAGATGTTCTGGTTCGTCTCCTGTGCGAAATCCTCTTCATCATAGGCATAGGTCGTCTTCGAGACGAGCGGCAAAGAGGAATTTTCATAGCCATAGACGCGCGCTTCGCTTGGCAGGCCGATTATTCTTTTCGCGAAATCGGTATTCGACCGTCGTCCGTTTGATATTTGTCGTATCGCCAACCTTCGATTCGGTGACACGGGGATTGAGAAGATAAGTCAGATTGGTATCGTCCTGTGTATAGCTTGTCCAGGTCCAGCGCTTGCGCTCCGTGCCGCTCGTGCCGTCCGCCCAGTCTTCGGTAACGACCGGCAAGCCTTCCATCCAGCCCCGTTCAGCTCGACGCTTATAGAGATGCGGTCAGGCAGTACCGGGTTATCGTCACCACGAATAAGATCGGCGACCCGGCACCTGCATTTCCGACGCTTCCGTCGTATCTGAAACCGGGCCCGACCCCCGCCGGAATATTCGAACGGATCGACATTCTCGTCAAGAAAATACGCCTCGCTCCTACTTATACGGCGGAGATTGGCGCACTTCTCGGCATTCTGCCGTCACAGCCCATTCCAACGCCGCCGATCAATATGCAGCCGAAACTGAAAACGGTCTCGCTGCCCGGTTCGGTCGTGCAGGTCGGTTTTGTAAAAGGAAACACGGACGGAATTGTCGTCGAAACAAAGATCGACAGGGCCGATGCATGGACGGACGCCGGACGGTACTTTAAATCGCCCGTCGAACTCGTCATTCCCGGAAATCCGCAAAACCTGCCGCGTTCCGTCCAGGTTCGGGCAAGATATGTCGACGGCAACACACCCGTCGGCCAATACTCGCCCGTGGTCACCACCGCTACCCAACCCGAAGGCTAATTTCCTGGCCGACTAATCCACAATAAACAGCCGCGAATCTATATAAAATTCGCGGCTGTTTTATTCAGAAGAGCCAATAGGCTGCATATCGCGGTTCCGGCGAGAAAGATCAGCCGATAAACAGTTCATCCTCGACGTAAACGCGGTCGATCTGTTTTGGCGATGGTGCGAACAGGACC
>JACMMN010000117.1 GCA_014379075.1 Pyrinomonadaceae bacterium
CAGCCAAAGGGTGCCGAACTCACCCATTTGAATTTAATGTCGAACGTGACGACGACCTGGCTGACGCATATGCCGGTGCTTGATTTTACTGATGGCGAGCAGAAAACCGTTTTGATCACGCTGCCTTTATTTCACACGACCGGGCAGACGGTTCAGATGAATACGAATCTGTACGGCGGAAGCCGAGTGGTTTTGCTGCCGAGATTCGAACCTCTGGCGACGCTCGAAACGATGGTTCGGGAGAAGGTAAATTTTTGGGTCGGCGTACCGACGATGTATTGGGCGTTGCTAAAATACGTTGAGGAAAACGATTTCGACGTCAGCAAGGTTGCGGAAAATATGAAGGTCTGCACATCCGGCGGGGCTCCTATGCCGGTAGAGGTAATGAAGGCGTTTGAAGCGAAATTCGGCGTTCGCGTGCTGGAAGGTTACGGGCTTTCCGAGACTTCGCCGCTCGCGACCTTTAGTCATTTTGCCAAGCCTTCCAAACCCGGAAAAGTCGGTCAGGCGATTTTCGGTGTTGAAGTTCGCTGCGTGGATGACAACGACAAGGAGGTTGCTAGCGGAGAGCCTGGCGAGGTAGTTATTCGCGGCACGAATGTAATGAAGGGATATTACAAACGCCCCGAAGCGACCGCCGAAGCGTTCCGCAACGGCTGGTTTCACAGCGGCGATATCGGCATCATGGACGACGATGGTTATCTCGCAATTGTTGACCGCAAAAAGGATATGATCCTGCGCGGCGGCTACAACGTCTATCCTCGTGAACTGGAAGAGATAATAATGACGCATCCGTCGGTGTCGCTGTGTGCCGTCATCGGTGTTCCCGACGACCGGCTCGGCGAAGAAGTAAAAGCGTTTGTTGTCCTC
Source organism: Pyrinomonadaceae bacterium (assembly GCA_014379075.1). Lineage (GTDB taxonomy): Bacteria > Acidobacteriota > Blastocatellia > Pyrinomonadales > Pyrinomonadaceae > OLB17. The sequence continues at coordinate 871 of JACMMN010000117.1, forward strand.
AAACACGGAGAAAAGGTTTCCGAGGCGGCTTTCATCGAATGGTGCAAAGGGCAGTTCGCGGCGAATAAATATCCGCGGCATGTCGAATTTCGCGATAATCTGCCGATCGGCAGCACGGGCAAGATCTTCAAAAGAGCGTTGCGCGAAGAGACTAATTTAGGCTAATGCCTTGTTTTGTTTCACCTCACCTCACATAGCAGTGAAACAAATGAAACAGGTTTGAACAGTATTTTAATGTTCCGTGTTAAGTTGTTGATAATTATAGGCTTTAGTTTGATGGCTCTGTCATCCTGTTTCGATTCGAAGCCGAAAGCCTATGTGATCGAGGACAGCAAATCGTACGAATCGTCGCTCTTTCGCCAAAATTGCGCGATCTGTCACGGCCCGGAAGGAAACGGAAAGACCCTCGACGACGGCAGGATCGTGCCAAGCCTGCGAACCGGCGAATTCAAGTTCAAGACCGAAGACGACATATACCGACAGATCGCCGACGGTGGAAACGGAATGCTGCCGTTTCGGAATCAGCTGACGGAAAGGGAATTGAGGCTGTTAGCAGCTTTAGTTTATAAAGACCTGCGCAAGGCGAATACAAAAATTGTAGAATAGGATCATGAAAATTCTAATCACTGGAGCAAGCGGCCTGATCGGAACGGCGCTTCAAAAATCGTTCGCTGAAAAAGGCCATGAAATGCTGCTTGCTACACGGGGTGACCCGAAAAAGCCGGAGCAGATCCAGTGGGACATGGAAACCGGATTTGCCGAGGCCGATCTGGCGCGGCTCGAAGGGCTTGACGCGGTGATCCATCTTGCGGGCGAAAACGTCAGCGGCCTTCGCTGGACGGAAGACAAGAAAAAAGCCATCCGCGAAAGCCGGATCAAGGGCACACATAATATTGTCAACACGCTTTCCAATCTAGAAAACAAGCCGAAGGTCCTTATTTCCGGTTCGGCCATCGGCTTTTACGGCGACCGCGGCGACGACGTCATGACGGAGACAAGTCCGGCCGGCGATACCTTTCTCTCAGATGTCTGCAAAGCCTGGGAAACCGAATCGCGCCGTGCCGAGGATTCGGGAATTCGCACGGTTTTGCTGCGAACGGGGATTGTTCTATCAAAGGACGGCGGAGCGCTTGCGACGATGCTGACGCCGTTCAAATTCGGGGTCGGCGGTGTGGTCGGCAGCGGAAAGCAATGGATGAGCTGGGTTTCGCTCGACGAAGTTGTTGGCGTAATTAACTTCGCTCTGGAAAACGAAAGCTTGCGCGGTGCCGTCAATATCGTATCGCCAAATCCGGTGACGAATGAAGAATTTACAAAGACGCTCGGCGAAGTTCTCTATCGGCCGACGTTCCTGCCGCTCCCGGAATTTGCTGTAAATCTGGTGTTTGGCGAAATGGGCGATGCTTTGCTTCTGGCCAGCACGCGTGTTGAGCCTAAACGTCTAAAAGAAGCCGGCTTCGAGTTTAAGTTTACAGATTTGAAAGCCGCGCTCGAACACGCTGTAAAGTGAGGCTCTAAGACTGGAACGCAGGCAACTTGCCTGCAATGAACGTTGCTTAAACGCGAACAGACTTTTTGCGAGGAAGGTATTTGGCGGCAACGTCACCGCGTCGATGACTCCACGGGCAGGCAAGTTGCCTGCGTTCCAGTCAAAGGCCGAACTCTAAACAAAACAGGCCGGCTTGGACTTGCATCCGCCGCGAACGGTGCAATTTGCAAATTTAATAAGTAATCCCCGTCTTCGACCTCATTCGTAACGTAGATCAATTCGGTGATCGTGCTGTTTGTTCTGCTTCGCTCGTTCGTCTCGAAGCTGCCTTGTTCGACGCTCCAAAATATTCGGTGATTCGACAGTTTGCCTTCATCAAAAATTCGATCAATGGAAGGAAGATCGACAAGGAGATGTTTAAAGTTTTCGGCGATGAACTTCATCGCTTCGGTAGTAAAAAATGGCGGAATAATGTTGAGGTATTCCCGGGTTAGTTTGCTCCTGTCATTCGGCAGCGTCCGGACAATAAGTGCAAGGGCGGCACAATCTGAGGATAAAGCAGACGATTCCGGTTCTTCATTTATCCTTTCTGCTTTATCCTTTCCCCTTTCGAAGAACCCGGTCGCTATCGCTCCCGGTTCTGACCCGATTGCCGCCTCTAGCGCACGTCGAGTTATGAGTAAATCATTCCCGCCAAATTCCAACGAGTAGTTTTCGGCTGTCTCAGCTGCATTTTCCGGCTTAATGGTAACCAGTACGGCCGGAATAAATACATCCTGTAAACAATCACGCAGTGAAATTCTTTCGTTCGTAATATGCCCGACGCATTCGGTATGAGTGCCATTGCAATGCGGGATAAACGTGTATTGCTCGAAATTGCAGCTTCCCCCAAGCCGCGTATCGCCGACCAGATCACCAGCATCGCAAGGAATTGATGATGCCGGCTCGGCGCCGTAAGCATTCGGCTGCGTCCCGTTGAAATTAAGGGGTATCGAAATATCGAGCGGAGAGTCAAGGTCGATCTTATATTCTCGATTATTTAGCTGAAATGAGAAAATCATTACTGAAAATTACGAATTCACATCACTGGTTTAAGTCCGACGAAGCCTTTCCATTAATTTGTTCAAATCAATTTCACTCAGATCCTCGACACCTGAGCAAATTTCCATCAACAACTGGTCCTGTGCATTTCCTTGTAGCTTTGCCGCCGAATACGGCACGTCTTCGCGGAATGTGACCATCGAATATTTGGAGAAATAATCGGGAAAGGTTTGTTCTAATTTCGTCTCCAACTCTCTTTTACGGACAAAGACCGGATCGGCAACGGCGTCGCGCATTTCGTAGAAGTTTTCCTCGGCCATATCGGCTATGGCGTCGGTGTTCGGTTTGCGAAGTTGGCCGAAATGTGTGTAAACCGTCTCCCAATCGGTTCCTTGTTGTTCGATAAGGCTGTCAAGCACGCGGACATCTTCGAACGCACAGTTCATGCCCTGGCCGTAAAACGGAACCAGTGCGTGGGCCGAATCGCCAAGCAGCAAAGCTTTGCCGCCGGCATTCCACGGGAAGCATTTGACGGTGCCGAGATTGCCGACTGGATTGCTAAAAAAATCTTCGTTCAACGTTGGCATCAGTGGAACGGCGTCGGGGAAATTCGTGTTAAAGAATTCGTCCAGACTAGATTTATCGGATAAGTTTTCAAAATTTGGGATGGAGGCAGAAACACGACCGGTAGGAAGTGTGTTGTTTTGCGGCCCAGCAGTCGACCCAGTCTCTACCGCTCCCGGTTCTGACAAATCAGCACCCACGCTACCGCTCGGGTTGCCGCCTTTGTGAGCCAGAAACAGCGTGCAGGTAAAGCTGCCGTCGAAATTCGGCAGGGCGATCATCATGAACGAACGCCGGGCCCAGATGTGCAGTGCGTTCTTTTCCATCTGGAACTTGCCTGAGTTGTCGGCCGGAATATGCAGTTCCTTGTAACCGTGATCGAGCCACGTTTGCGAAAAATTAAAGCGCGGAACACCGCCATGCAGCATTGCGTTGTGGACTGCCGACCCGGCCCCATCTGTC
>JACMMN010000118.1 GCA_014379075.1 Pyrinomonadaceae bacterium
CCACAGGTCTTTTTTACAGAAAAAACAATTGCCGCAAGCAATTGTGAAGGGGACGACGACGCGGTCGCCGACTTGCAAATTGTGGACATCGGCGCCCAATTCGACGACCTCGCCCATAAACTCATGACCGAGAATATCGCCAGCCTCCATGGTCGGGATATAGCCGTTATAAAGATGCAGGTCGGAGCCGCATATCGCGGTCGAAGTGATTTTTATAATTGCGTCGCGAGAATTTAGAATTTTAGGATCGGGTACGTCCTGCACCCGCACATCCTGTTTTCCATACCAACATACTGCTTTCATTTATGATTCCTCCTTGATTTCACTGTGTCGTGTCCCGATCGTCTTTTTTTGATCTATTTCGTATATTTTACGGATAAGAAAAGAATATCCACGTAATGCACGAAAAAAAACCGGGAGCCTGAATCTCTTTTCGATCTTCGACTATCTGGACGAAGCCGCCTTTGCCTTCGGCAGCTCCTCGCGGCCCGATGTCTGGCCTTCGACCTTCATAATCAGACCTGTTTCCATCAGGCTTTTTAATCTTCGCAGATCCTCGGCGACCTGCTGCTGCGGTTCTTCGCCGAACAGCTTTGCGGCCAACGCCCCCAATTTTCCAGCCGGAGCATCATAGGTAAACTCGACCTTTACCACGGTGCCGCGATTTGTTGTCGGCAAGAACTGAACGCTGCCCGAATTCGTGATGTCTGAACCCTCGATCGATTTCCATGCGATCTTGTCGTTTTGGACATCCTCAGTAATTTCGGCGTCCCAATCGACGGTCGTGCCGAGAGGGGCTTTCGCCTTCCAGTGCGATATTTTCCCGCCGTCCGCCTTGACCGATTCGAGATGGTTCATAAACTGCGGAAGGTTTTCGAAATTGCGCCAGAACCCGTAAAGCTCTTCCGCCGACTTATTTATCGTGACGGATTTGGATACATTGACCGGCCCGGAAAGCCAACCACGGCCTGGAACCTCGGGGTTGGTGTTGACGCCGAGGGCGTCGTAGATCTGCGAATGGCCGGTAGCTCCGCGAACAGCGAGAACAGCACCCGCGGCCGTCAATAATGCCCCTGTAATGTCGGAACGCTTTAATCCATAGGCGATCAAAGCGCCGCCGGACGCGGCCGAGGCGATGCGTTCGACATTGCCGATATTCGTCGATCCACTATTTTTATCTTTTGTATTTATTTCGTTGTATTTTTCGTTATGGTGCATAATTACTCTCCTGCTAACATCCTGCTTGGCGGTGCCGGGTGCGGCGGCCTGTATCAAGACGCGACACCAATCATTGAACGAGCGTTAAAGGGCAATATCCGTGCCTTCGATAATATTACGGTCAAGTGCCCGGTTCTTTGGTATTCCAAATGACCGAATTTAATGTTAATTTATTAAAACAATGCAGAATGAAATTCGTGATCCGGCCGCAGCGGTAAAAAAACAACTAAAGGGCGTGGTTCAACCAAAATTTGTCCGCATCGTCTCCTTTATTATAATTACAACCTCTCTCGTTGCGTGCACGGTTTTGTGTATTCTGGCTATCTGGCAATTCACCGATTCTCAAGCCGTCGGGCGTGCTATAGCCACGTTTATAGTGGTAATTATGGCAACTGCAATTTTTACTTTCGTTAATGAAAAACTAGGCTAGATGTGGCCTTGGGGAGCGAGGAGCATCAATTTCCGCTGCCGTACGGCCGCGTAATTATTTCCAGGAAGTGGCCGTCCGGGTCTTCGAAATAGACGCCTCGTCCTCCGTCGTGCCGATTGATCTCGCCCGGTTTTGTCCGCGCGGGATCCGCCCAAACCTCAACTCCCAATTTCTGAATTCGTCCATAGATCGAATCAAACTCCTCTTCTGTCACGAGAAAAGCGAAATGCTGAAGGGCGACGTGTTCCGTCGTCTCAAAGTAGTCGATCGAGACGCCGTTAGACAGATCGACGATGAGGAAATGCACGAAACGCCTCGGCTCCGGCAGGCCGAGTACATGCGCAAGAAATCCCGCTGATCTCTTTTTATCTCTGCACCAGGCAATAGTGTGATTAAGTTGGACCGTCATTTCCTTTGATTTTCCGAAATTTTTTACGATATTTCAAGCTGAAAATCGTTTCATCGCTGCAACACTTTTTACCTGCCGGTTCAAATCTGTTAAAATACTCGTTTCGACTATTGGTAGGATTTTCCTTTGTAATGAGTATTAAACAGATCACGGTCCGCGGAGCGCGGCAGCACAATCTCAAGAACATCGACGTCGATATCCCGAGGGATAAACTCACGGTAATAACAGGACTATCGGGTTCGGGAAAATCGTCGCTTGCCTTCGATACGATATATGCCGAGGGCCAGCGTCGTTACGTCGAATCGCTGTCGGCCTATGCGCGGCAGTTTCTGGATCAACTGGAAAAACCGGATGTCGATTCTATCGAAGGGCTATCCCCCGCGATCTCGATCGAACAAAAAACGGTTTCGCGTTCGCCCCGTTCGACGGTCGGAACCGTTACGGAAATTTACGATTATCTGCGGTTGTTATTTTCATCCATTGGGCAGCCCAGCTGTCATCAATGCGGTGCGGCAATTACGCGGCAAACGGTCGAACAGATAGTTTTCGGCATCCGGAGCCTGCCCGAAGGCGAACGGGTAATGATACTTGCGCCCATCGTTCGGGGCCGGAAAGGTGAATTCAAAAAAGAACTTGAGAAGCTTTACAAGGACGGGTTCCTTCGAGCCCGGATAGACGGCGAAATGCGGCAGCTTGACGAAGATATCAAGCTCGATAAGCGCAAAAATCATACGATCGAAGTGGTCGTGGACCGGCTTTTGATCAAAGAAGGCGTGAATGAAAGGCTGACGGAATCCGTCAAGACGGCGCTGAAATTGACCGGCGGCGCGGTTCTGATCTCGATCGTTGACGGGGAAGAAAAGCTTTATTCGGAAAAGATGGCATGCGTGGACTGCGGAATAAATATCGCTACGCTGGAACCCCGTTCGTTTTCGTTCAATTCCGCATACGGAGCCTGCAAACGGTGCCAGGGATTGGGAACGGTGCTCGAGATCGACGCGAACAAGATCGTTCCCGACACGAACCTGCCAGCGGGCAAAATGAAATTTCTCGGTGACGCCGACAATGCGGGATCGAAATTCCTGCAGGCCGCCTTGGCGGCGATCATCGAAAAATTTTCCGGTGCTGACAAACTCGAACCTCCGACTACGTTAGCGGGCAAGATCAAGACCAAATTGCCCCGAATAAAAAAATCCGCCGAGTCCACAGATCTGCTGAAAACACGGTTCAGCGATTTGCCGGATGAGATCAGGGACGTGTTTTTTCACGGATCGAAGAAAAGGCTTACATTTACTCACGGCGTTTACAAGATCGAGCGTGTTTGGCCCGGAGCTTTGCGTGCGATGCGTGACCGGATGGAAAATCCTCCGTCGGAGAAAACACGTGCGGCATTGGAAGAGCTGATAGCACCGGTTTCCTGTCCCGATTGCCAGGGCAGCAGGCTTCAGCCGGAAAGCCTCGCGGTCAAGGTAAACGACCTTGGGATCGCGGATTATACGAGCCTGCCGATAGATGAAACATTCAAGAAATTTGCTGACATCACTTTGACGCCGCGTGAGGAAAAGATCGCGGGGCTTGTGTTGAAAGAGATCAATGACCGGCTAGGTTTTCTCGATGCCGTCGGGCTCGGATATCTTACTTTGGACCGTTCGTCGGCGTCGCTTTCGGGCGGCGAAGGGCAGCGTATACGGCTGGCGACGCAGATAGGTTCGCAGCTTCGCGGCGTGCTTTATGTGCTTGACGAGCCGAGTATCGGGCTGCATCCGCGTGACAATCAGAAATTGCTCAAGACTTTGCAGCAGCTTCGCGATCTGGGAAATACGGTTTTGGTTGTCGAGCATGACGAGGAAACGATCCACCATGCCGATTACGTGCTCGATCTAGGCCCGCTCGCAGGGACGCACGGCGGAGAAGTGGTTGCGACCGGAACGCCGCGAGCCATCGAGAAAAACAGATCTTCTCTTACCGGACAATATATGTCGGGCGTCCTAAAGATCGAGGTTCCGGAGGTCCGGAGGCTCCCGAACGGCAACCGCATAAAAGTAAAAGGTGCGCGGGCGCACAACCTTAAAAATATCGATGTTGAATTTCCGCTGGGGCTGCTGACCGTAGTAACCGGCGTTTCGGGATCGGGTAAATCGACGCTCGTTGAGGACATTTTGTATCCGGCGCTTTACCGGCATGTTTATAAGTCGCCGCTGAAGCCGCTGGAACACGACAAGATCGAAGGTTTGGATTTCGTAGATAAAATTATCGAGATCGACCAGACACCTATCGGCCGTACTCCGCGTTCGAATCCGGCGACATATACCGGCTTATTTACGCCCTTGCGGGAACTTTACGCGATGCTGCCCGAATCGCGGACTCGGGGATATAAGGCCGGCCGCTTTTCGTTCAACGTCAAAGGCGGGCGGTGCGAAGCGTGTGAAGGCGGCGGTCTGAAGCGGATCGAAATGAACTTCCTGCCGGACGTTTATGTAACTTGCGATGTATGCCGCGGCAAACGGTATAACCGGGAAACTTTGGCCGTTAGATACAAAGGATTGTCTATCGCGGAACTCCTCGACACGACGATAGAGGACGCTCTGCCCATCCTGGAAAATATTCCGCAGATCAAGCAGAAGCTCCAAACGCTGCACGATGTAGGGCTTGGATATATCAAGATCGGGCAGTCTTCGACGACTCTTTCGGGCGGCGAGGCTCAACGGATCAAACTCGCAAAAGAACTCTCAAAAAGAGCGACCGGAAAAACGATCTATATTCTTGATGAGCCGACAACCGGCCTTCATTTCGCGGATGTCCACAAACTTCTGGAAGTGCTTCAGAGGCTTGTCGATACAGGCAATACGGTCATCGTGATCGAACACAATTTAGACGTGATGAAATCGGCTGATCACATCATTGACCTCGGCCCCGAAGGCGGATCGGGCGGCGGCAGGGTTGTAGCCGTCGGAACACCCGAAGAGATCGTCCGGGTGCGGAAATCATACACGGGCCAGGCCCTAAAAACGGTCCTTTGATGGGACGCGTGCATATTTGTTCGCAGGAAAATTAAGAAGCGGGCAAAGACGTCCGCATTCCAAAATAGCTGCTTGGTTCAAAATCCTTCCGCCAACTGAATCTTAAGGGAGATCCGCATTTCTCGTCGGGTAAATGCGTCGATCAACCTTGTCGTGCGTTCGAAGTCATTTCCGGCGAAGGTGCGCAGCACCGAAAAATCTGCCCCGTAAAAGCCGTACGAATGTCCCTGGGCCATTAAAAATTCACCTTCACGGACGTTCGAGCCGCCTTGAAAGCCATTGACAACGATAGCGGCTTCCGAAAGTTCGTTCATCTGAGCGATCAAAGGTTCGTACATGCGGAAAGCTTCGGTAGGTTCGATGTTCGCGTATGCAGCGATCACCTGCATCAAATTTCCCATTTCACTTGCATTCTCAGGCTTTTCCGCGATAAGCGATCGCGCCTTTCCAAGCACCGCCAACGCATAAGAGCTATTCTCCACCCGATCTTTTTGATAGATAGCGTTGGCAAGATTTATCAGCGGATAGTGGCGGGAGTTTTCGGGGAATTCATCGATAAGTCTCTCGGCTTCGGCAAATTTCCCGCTGGCGATCAGATTGCCCGAATGCTGCCAGTTAAGATTGCGTAGAGCGTCGTCGAGTGCGTCGTCCGAAAAATTCTCGTTCAAAACATCCGCCGCCCGGCCCGCATCGCCTTGTTGCAGGAACTTATTTGCCGCTGTCTGGTAGATCTGGCGGCGCGAATCGAGAGGGTATTTTTTTGCTTCGGCGAGCAGTTGATCACCCGTGGCGTCGCTGTTGAGCATTTTTTGCAGATCGGGGTCGTAGTTGGAATAAAGGCCGTGCCGCGAACTATTCTTCACAACTTTTTTCAATTGCTCGACGCTCGAAGGCGACAGTTTTTCGGCGATCTGGATGATCGAATGGCTTAAATAGTAGCCGTCACGTCCGCCTTCGTCTAGATAATAAGAGAAGAGTTTGTCGGCGAGCTTACGCATTTGCGAATCGTCCAGTTTGAAAGTGTTGTCCGTTGGATTTCGTTCGCGAATAAAATCGGTCAGGAAGGCAATGGCGATCTGTAGGTTCTGATAATTGGGCTGGTTATCGGTGGTAAATTTACTGCTGATCAATTTGTCCGAAATCTCGGAAGCAAGGCCGGCGGCGGTTTCGCGTTCCTTTTCGTGAAGCTTTTTAAGGAGATTGAGCGTTTCATTCGAAAATCCCTTCTTTAGCGATTCCTTCAGAAATTTGACCGCCCGTTCGGGGCTCTGATCGGCGGCCATACGCACAAAACTTTGCTCCATATTGAATTCGTTTTGTGCCAGATAGCCGAAATTTGCGGCCGAATAGCTTATTTTCGTGCTTTTTCCGGCCGGGATCGAAAGTGCCTTGACGATGGCTGCGGGCCGGGTTTTAATGAGCAGAGCGAGCGCAAACTCGGCGTCGCGGGATGCGATCGTATTCAGGATTTGCGGCCGGGCCGATCCTCCGGTCAATAGTTCATTTTGATAAGTCGGGCGTTTCTGATTAGATTCGGCGAGCATCTGGGCGTTGATAAGCTCATTGACCGCGTCCTGAAACATCGCCCGCGCCAGCTTTTGGTCGTTTTTCCAGATCAAGTTACCGACTTTTGCGTAGGCCACGGCACGGTTTTCGCCTAATTTCAGGTTCGGGATATCGGCGAGTAATTGTGCGACCAGAAGACTTTGCCGCCGCTGATTTTCCTTTGCGGCATCATCGGCATTTTGGGCCAAAACGAAAAGAGGAAGCGATAAAAGGACGAGAATAGGCAGCCATCGCATAATTTGCATACTTTTAACTCCGAATCTAAGAACGTTCTCATTAAAAGAGTTTGCAAATTAAAAAAAGGTTGTATCGGGTGATGGGAACTAGGCGATTTTGATCGAGTCTATCATTTCACGTACGGCTTGATTCAGACCGACAAATACGGCACGTGAAATAATGTTGTGGCCTATATTGAATTCGGTGATTTGAGAAATTGCGGCAAGAGCGGAAATATTCCGGTAGGTCAGGCCATGCCCGGCAGCGACGATGAGTCCAAGCGATCTGGCGTGGGCCGAGGCTTCTCTTATTCTTTCTATCTCGTCCGATGCCCGTTTTGCGCCGTCACCGTGAGCAGCCCGAGCACTGAGAGTCAGCTCGGCATATTCCGCCGTGCAAAGTTCGACCTGCTGTGCCCCTACGCCGCTTGCGGCCTCGATCTGTTCCTTGTCGGGATCGAGAAAAATGCTTGCAAAAATGCCGGCGGATCTCAATTTCTCCACTGCATTACGGACGTTTTCATAGTTGCCTACCACGTCCAAACCGCCTTCGGTCGTTATCTCCGTCGGGTTCTCCGGCACTAGAGAAACGGCGTCGGGTTTTGTTCTTAAAGCGATGCTTACCATCTCTTCGGTCGCGGCCATTTCGACGTTGAGATAGGTTGAGACAACCTCGCGAAGGAGTTCGATGTCGCGATCCTGAATGTGACGGCGGTCCTGGCGGAGATGCACGGTAATGCCATTCGCCCCGGCTTGCTCGCAAATTACGGCGGCCGTGATAATGCTTGGCTCAATGGTTTTTCGTGCCTCGCGGATCGTGGCGACGTGATCGATGTTGACGTTAAGTTTTGCGGTCATAACCAAGAGATTGCCACAAAAGGCTCATAAAAACACAAAAAATCAATTTTTATTTGAGTCGTAAATCCCGCGTTTAGAGTTGCGGCGGATCTGCACTAATTCGGTTATCATTCGCCGGGTATCGCGGACGACGCTTACTTTTGACCCTTCGACGTTATTCCAGCGCACGGGAATTTCACTTAAACGCAAGGCGTGGTGCTTTGCGACGTACAGGAATTCGACATCGAAGCCGAAACGGTCGATCGTCATCAGTTCGAGAAGCGGCCGAAATTTGTCCATTCGAAACGCCTTGAAACCGCATTGTGTGTCAAGAAAGGGGAGGCCGGACATTGTTTTGATGATCAGGTTCATTACGCGGCCGCCCTGCTCGCGCCGCCACGGCTGATGAGTTCCTATCAGCGTACGATCGAGCGCGCGGGAACCGAAGGTAACGTCGAACTCCCCGCTTTCTATCGGTTCGATCAACTTGTTCATCTCTTCTATCGGTGTTGAAAGATCGGCATCGCTGAAAAGTGCGATATCGGCTTGGGCGGCGAGCAACCCGGTTCTCACGGCAAAGCCTTTGCCGCGATTTTCTTCGTAGCGAATGACCTTCGATTCGACATTCGGAAATGCGTCACAGGCCGATTCGGCGATCCCGGCGGTTTTGTCTTTCGAGCCGTCGTCGACTATGATCAGCTCCGCATTCAGGCCGGTTTTTTCGATATATTCCGCTATAATTCGAACAGAATCACCCAAGCGGTCCTGTTCATCGAAAGCCGGCACAACTATGGAAATATTTGGTTTCATCAGGCAAAAGCTAGATGGTAGATTTTTATGATTGAAAAGTAAATCTGCGCCAGTGATGACTCCAAGGGAAAATCGTGGTTAGGCAATCAGCATCTTCCGGCATTCTGACCCGGAAGCCTGAACCGACGCGTCGCCGAACAAAATGTGCGACAACCGTTCCACAGGTTTCAACAACTAAAATATGATATAATTTCACCGTTTTGGAGTTCATTGCATGAATAAAAAGTTTGGCATCGGCGTTTTGATACTTGTTGTTTTAGGAGCGGTGGCCGGAGGTTTGTTTGGAAGACTGCCGTCGTCGATCTATGCCGATACCAGCCTCACTCAGGAAAAAGTGGTGGCGGATTATCGGGAGGCTCTCGATGTAATAGACAAGAGCTATGTCGGTAATATCGATCATGAAAAAGTATCCGACGCTTCGATCCAA